>MIBM01000261.1:0-5031 GCA_001830645.1 Spirochaetes bacterium RIFOXYC1_FULL_54_7 | reverse complement strand
TGACCAGGACTGGCTCCGAACCCCTTGCCCTGGTGGCGCCCTTTGCCCGACTGAAAGGTTCCAACCTCATAGTACGTGCTGTGGACCGTGCCGATCCGTACAAGGTCCATGAGGCTGTGTACACCCAGGGCGGAAACAATCCGGTTACCAGGCAGGTCATAAGCCTGCCCTTCGACGAATCAGCTACCCTCGTGGCCTTCAGGATGTCCGGTCATCCATCGGACATACCACTTGCGGTACTGGCCACCGACATAAACCAGGCCGCACTTTTCGGCATACCCAAAGCCCCCCTGATGGCAGAAATGGCTGTACGAAGCGCGTATCCCTTCGTAGCCGTCATGCTGGTATTGCTTGGCGTGGCTTTGGGCTTCCGCTTCAGGCCGGAACAGCCCCTAGGCATGATGCGCACCCTGCTTGGCGCACCCCTGATGGTAGCCCTGGCTCTGGTACCCATAGGCATGGCAGGCCGTTTTGGCAGATTCATGGCAGAAGCTCTGGCACATTCGATATCCGGACAGCTGTACCTACCTGTCTGGCTAGGCTTCCTGGGCCTCTGTACTGCGCTATCCCTGCTCCTGTCGGCGCATATCGCCTCCCATGCCCGGTAATGGCTTCATACAGACTTCCACACTTGCCTGACCGACAGGCCGTCCTTCATTTCATAGTGATCATGAAGCCCTGGGCGGGGCGTATCATCGGAGCCCTGAGCGGCATGACACTGGCCGGACCATTCTGGCTGTATGGCCTGTGCGTGGGAATCCTGCTTGGCTACATGGTTGACACGGTGAGGGCCAAAGCCACTACCAGCGGTTCAACTACCAGCGGTTCAACTGCCGGCAATGGGACTGCCGGCAACAAGGCGGAGCAGGCCCATACCCACAGCCAAATTCCGGAAGAGTCAGAAGAAACCGACCCCTATCAACGCCTTGGACTTCTGCCAGGAGCCTCGGTAACAGAGGTAAAAAAAGCCTGGCGGATACGCTCGCGCCAAGCCCATCCCGATGCACCGGGTGGAGAAGCCGAAGACTTCATGGCCCTTAAATCGGCCTACGAACAGATCATGGACAAAAGGAAAACAGATCCTGCAGGACACTGAACCTGCAATGCCAGGACCGCCACGCAAAGGTCCGTGGTTCCCTGTGGACTATTCCCCGAAACGCTCTATTTTCGCACCAAGAGCCTGCAGGCGCTCGGTGATGCGCTCGTAGCCCCGCTCGATCTGGTACACATTCTTGATGGTGCTTTCGCCTTCAGCACAGAGGGCCGCTATCACCATGGCCATGCCGGCCCGGACATCGGGGGATACCAGTTCCGAACCCTGCAGACGCGCCGGACCGGAGACAACAGCCCGGTGGGGATCACAGAGCACTATCCTGGCGCCCATGCCTATCAGTTTGTCCACAAAGAACATGCGTGATTCAAACATCTTCTCGTGGATCAGTGTTGTACCCTCGGTCTGGGTAGCCACCACAGTCAGGATGGATGTGAGATCGGGCGGGAAACCCGGCCACGGCGCATCGTCGATCTTTGGAATCTGTCCACCCAGATCGGGGACAACCTTCATGGACTGTCCGGATTTCATGACCATGGACGAACCATCGATATGCCAACTGATTCCCAGACGGTTGAATGCAATTTTTATCATCCGCAGTTCATCGGGCACAACGCCCTCTATGACCAGGTCACCCCGGGTAACCGCAGCCAGTCCAATGAAGGAACCGATCTCCATATAGTCTGGACCGATGGTGTAATCCGCGCCATGCAGGGTGGGCACGCCATCGATGGTGAGGATATTGGAACCGATTCCACTGATCCTTGCGCCCATCGCATTCAGGAGTCTGCACAGATCCTGGACGTGGGGTTCGCTTGCGGCATTGCGGATCACGGTGGGGCCATCGGCAAGAACCGCAGCCATGACGGCATTCTCGGTAGCCGTGACCGAGGCCTCGTCCAGGAAAATATCGGTGCCCTTGAGCTTGTTGGCTGTGAAGATGAAGGCACCGTTGATTTCTATCCGGGCACCCAGTTCCTCCAGCGCCAGCAGATGGGTATCCAGGCGCCGCCGGCCTATCACATCGCCACCTGGTGGCGGTAGGGTAACCTTGCCAAACCGGGCCAGAAGGGGGCCGGCAAACAGGATGGAAGCCCTGACCTTGGTAGCCAGGTTTGCGGGCACATCCACACCCTTGTCACCCCGGACACCCTTGCCACAGATGCTCCAGTCATTGCGACCAAGTCGTTCAACCCCGGCACCAATCGCAGAGCAGATGTCTATCATCACCAGGACATCTTCAATCTCGGGAATATTGCGCAGGATCACCGGTTCATCGGACATCAGTGCCGCGGCAATGCAGGGCAGGGCGGCATTCTTGTTGCCGCTAGCGCGGATTGTGCCCTTTACCGGGTGACCGCCTGTGATTCTATACTGATACATTGCAATATCCTATACGGCCCTATGGAAATGGTCAACGCGGATTCACACACTTGCATACCCCTCCCTGGCTTGATCATGTCTCCCAGGGTCGATTGACCCTGACGGTGATAGGCATTACAATTTTGCTCCTGAACGTTTTACGTAAGTACGTCTGAACGTCTACAAGACCAAACTACTACCAGGAGGAGCCATGTCCATCGAGAAGAAGAAGCCGGTACCAAGCGACATAGAAATCGCCCAGGCGGCGAAAATCAAACCCATCATCCAAATTGCCGAAGCCCATGGAATTTCCGCGGAATATCTGGATCCATATGGGATGGACAAGGCCAAGGTCCGCCTGGAGTTTCTTGCCAGGAATGCCAATATGCCAAAGCGGGCCAAGTATGTAGACGTTACGGCCATCAGCCCCACCCCACTGGGGGAAGGCAAGACCACCACTACTGTCGGCCTTACCCAGGGCCTTGGCTTCCTTGGCAAGAAAGCCATCGCAGCCATCCGCCAGCCATCCATGGGACCGACCTTCGGAATAAAGGGCGGCGCCGCAGGCGGCGGCTACAGCCAGATCGTCCCCATGGAAGACTTCAACCTTCACCTGACCGGTGACATCCATGCCGTGTCGGCGGCACACAACCTCTGTGCTGCCGCCCTTGATGCCAGGCTGTACCATGAAGGACGCTGGTCTGAATCGTTCTTCGAGAAACAAGGTTTGAAGAAGCTCAACATGGATCCCTACCAGATCCTCTGGCGCAGGGTGATGGACATGAATGACCGCGCCCTCCGCAGCGTGGTGCTCGGCATCGATGGACTGGAGAACGGCCCCCTCCGCCAGAGCGGCTTCGACATTGCCGTAGCCAGCGAAGTCATGGCCATCCTGGCCCTGGCCAAGGATCTCGGGGACCTGCGCACGCGCATCGGCAAGATCGTGGTAGCCGTAGACAAACAAGGCAACGCCATCACCACCACCGACCTCGGCGTAGCCGGTGCCATGACCATCCTGCTCAAGGATGCCATCAAGCCGAACATCCTCCAGACACTTGAAGAACAGATGGCCTTTGTGCACGCTGGCCCCTTCGCAAACATTGCCCACGGCAACTCCTCCGTGGTAGCCGACCTGATTGCCACCAAGATAGGCGATTATGTGATTACTGAAAGCGGCTTCGGCGCCGACATGGGCTTCGAGAAATTCGTGGACATCAAGTGCCGCACCAGCGGCCTCTTCCCGGACGCCGTAGTTGTCGTTGCAACCGTACGTGCCCTGAAGATGCACGGCGGCGGCCCCAAGGTCAGCCCCGGCAAGCCCCTGGCAAAAGAGTATGTGCAAGAGAACGTGGAACTGGTAAAGAAAGGCGTCGCCAACCTGCTGGCCCACCTGGGCATCGTATCCAAGTTCGGTGTACCTGCAGTCGTGGCCATCAATGCCTTCCCCACCGATACAGAAGCCGAGTGGGGCATCATCAAGGAAGCCGCCATCAAAGCCGGCGCCGTAGACGCCGTAGTGACCCGCAACTGGGCAGATGGTGGCGAAGGTGCGGCAGAACTGGCCAAGGCCGTCATGAAGGCAGCTGACCAGCCGTCCAAGGTCCAGCCCTTCTACTCCCTCGATCTTTCCATCAAGGAAAAGATCGAGCGCATAGCCTTTGAAGTCTATGGAGCAGGCAAGATCGACTACTCGGCGGACGCCGAGAAGGCCATCGACAAGTTCAGCAGCCTCGGCTACGACAAACTGCCGATCTGCATGGCCAAGACACAGTACTCCCTGTCCCACGACCCCGCCGTCAAAGGCGCGCCCAAGGGCTTTGTCTTCCCGGTTGCAGACGTTCGGCTGGCCGCCGGTGCCGGCTTCGTGTACCCTCTCTCAGGTGAGATCAACACCATGCCCGGACTATCCAGCAAGCCTGGCTACCTGGGCATGGACATAGATCCGGTAACGGGGAAGATCACAGGGCTCTCGTAAAAACCCGCCCCATCGCTATGTATGGGGTTACCGCCAAGCTTGGTGTCCCAATAGGCGCGGGTCCTGTCTATAAAAACGACCCTCCCTTAACAGGGAGGGCGCGTTTTTATGGACACCCTCCGCCCATTTATACTCCAGGTTTGCGGTAGGACATGCTCGGCGTTAGGGCGGACCTGTAACCATGAAAGGGACTGAGCGAACTCTGCTTCCATGACTTGTTACCGCCCAGAGGTTCTCCCGGGGGCGGGACTTGGTTTGACCCATGGGCTGTATTGAACTGGGGTGGCCATACGAGATCGGGTTCCGGATCCACAACCAAGGCCTGTCCTTTTCCTGGGAAAGGGCAGTACTGATTAATCTGGACTACCAGTGACAATGGGTGCTGTGTACACGCCGTCCCCTGATAAAGGGGGTGGGGATTTGAGCATAGTTGACTGTTTTTTGACAAGATGAAAAATCCAGCAGTACGGAGTGGCTTTTATCCTGACGCTTCTCCCTTTCAGTATTCAGCACTATCCTCCATAGCCAAAACACTCTGGATATGGGAGAGAGATTCCGTTAGTTGCTTCTCCAGGAGATGGTCCGAATAGTCCCTTCCTATCTTGGGCCCCCCGATTTCCAGGTATCCCACCACATCCTGAAC
>MIBM01000260.1:8211-8786 GCA_001830645.1 Spirochaetes bacterium RIFOXYC1_FULL_54_7 | reverse complement strand
AGAATGCCGGGGTGAATACCGAAGCAGCGGTCATGCCGCCGAGATGGTAGTCGGTGAAATTCATCGCCAGCTCCATCACACCGATCGAGATCACCTCGCCGAGCCAGATGGCCTGCAGGGCAGCACGCCAGGACATGCCCGTGCTGATCAGAGGTCGCAAACCCAGCAAGAAACCACTGAGATACGCCAAGGACGTAGCCACCGCCATGGTGACCCAGGGGCTCCAGCCCAGACTGACGCCCAGACTCAGACCGATGATTTCGCCAATGGCGCATCCGGTCAGGCAGTGCAGCGTGGAGGCAGCGCCAAGACGTGCCTTGGAAACCGCTGGTGCAGCCTGGGTCTTGTGTGAACAACAGGCGCACGGTGCGGAAGATGAAGTGCTCATGGTATTGCTCCGTAATGGCATCTCGTTGATGACATTCGAAGCTTGGAGTCTGAAGCCAACTACAGAGTCAAGCGATGTTCAAAGCATCACGCCAAAGCGCCGCATGATCACCGTCAACAGGGCAAACAGCGCCGCTGTCAGCACGACGGATGCCAGCAACGACAGCCAGAAGCCCAGACGCGGCAAC
>MIBM01000260.1:7133-8101 GCA_001830645.1 Spirochaetes bacterium RIFOXYC1_FULL_54_7 | reverse complement strand
CAGGGTCAGCACGGTCACCAGCGGCAGCGACGCGATCAGTGCACCAAGCTGGTCACTGCGCTTGGCGGTCTCGGAGACCGCCACAATCACGCCCGCCGTGATCAGGTATTTGCAGATCAGATACAGCATGAAACCCACCTCTTTTGATGCCGCAGATTCAGGCGGCCGCTTTCCAGCCCGACACAATCACCGCCATGCCGATCAGCGCGATGCCGGCCCCCAGCCAGTCGGTCATTTGCAGCGTCACGCCTTCGACCCAGCGCAACCAGAGCAGCGCCACCACGATGTAGACGCCGCCGTAGGCCGCATAAACACGGCCACTGGCTGCCGGATGCAGCGTCAGCAGCCAGGCAAACAACGCCAGCGCAAGGGCTGCGGGCACCAACAACCACGGCGACCCCGATTTCTTCAGCCAGAGATAAGGCAGGTAGCAACCCACGATCTCAGCCACCGCCGTCAACGCCATCAAGGCCGAGGTCTGGCAGAACAGCCAGGTCGTCATGACAGCACCCGTTCGTCACGCAGCTCTTGCAACGCCCGGCTGATCACTCGCACTGCCGCACTCAGTGCCAGACAGGCCATAGCGAACGCCACGACGGCATCCGGCCAATGGCTGGCAGTGGCCCAGACACCAACAGCGGCGAACATGACCGCGATATTGCCGATGGCATCGTTGCGGCTGCAGAGCCAGACCGACTCCATGTTGCTGTCACCCGTGCGATAGCGATACAGCAGCAGCGCCACACCGACGTTGGTCAGCAGGGCCAGTACGCTGACCACGCCCATGGTCTCGGCCTCGGGCACGCCCCCCTGCATCACACCGTAGAGCGTGGTGATCATGACCCAGAGCCCGAACGCCGCCATCGTCATGCCTTTCAGCAGGGCCGCGCGAGCCCGCCAGACCAGGGCATGGCCGAGTACATACAGGCTGATGCCGTAGTTGGCAGCATCGCCGAGAAAGTCCAGGG
>MIBM01000260.1:4887-7114 GCA_001830645.1 Spirochaetes bacterium RIFOXYC1_FULL_54_7 | reverse complement strand
CTTGTTCCGACCCCCTGAGCGCTCCTCGCCTTTGCCAACCAGCAGCATTCCGTCAACCCCAAGACTTCGGGCCATGCCTGACAAGGCCTCCTCGGATACCACAAAGCTCTTTATCCGCGCCAGATCGCCCTCGGCCTTGTCCTCCAGGGTGGTGAACAAGCTTGAGGCGGTAACCATGCCCAATACGGCATCGCCAAGGAACTCCAGCCGTTCGTTGTTGCCTGGTGAGACAGGGTCTTCGTTGACATAGGATCGATGGGTCAGGGCACGGTTGAGGAGATCCACATCGCGGAACTTGAAGCCGAGGGTTTTCTGGAAGGCCAGCAACTGCTGGAGGCGGGCTTTGTCTACGTTGTGGCTACGGAAGTACACTTCCGTGATCTCCTGGAAAGCGGGGATAAAAGCAGACGGCCTGTCTTTGATGGACAGGCCGGCATGCCAGGAAAAGAACCGCGGACGGAAGACGTCCGCGACAATAATTACATCTGGGACTTGATGAAGTCGTAGGCGTCACGAACGGTTTCGAATTCGTTGGCCTTCTCGTCCGGGATTCGGATCTTTAGCTCTTCTTCGATACCGTAGACCAGTTCGTAGGTATCCAGGCTGTCGGCGCCAAGATCCTGACGGAAGCTGGCATCAAGGGAGATCTTGTCTTCCTCAACCTCAAGCTTGTCCGCGATTATCTTCTTGATCCTCTCATACAGTTCGTCCATCTTGGTCTCCTTTACGCGTTGGTCGCGGGGGTCAATACCTGCCGGCCGCGGTAGAAGCCACACTTCGTGCAAACCCTATGCAACATGACGGTGTTTCCACAGTTGTTGCAGGAGACGATAGCCGGGGCAACCAGCTTCATGTTTATCGAGCGGCGCCTGCGGGTCCTTGCCTTCGAAGTATTACATCTGGGTACAGCCATACTAAAACCTCATTCCAATTGGTGTCTTGCCTATACGGATAGGTGCGTACGTTAACGGAACACAGCCTTTTTGTCAATATGGACAGCGGCATGCGTCACCGCCTTGATTCAGGTTCCAGGATGGAAGCGTTCCAGGGCTTTGGCAACCACCGGAGGCACCATATCGCTTACATCGCCGCCGAAGGAAGCCAGTTCCTTGATGGCGGTAGATCTCAGGACAAAATACTTGGGATCAGTGGGCATGAAGAAGGTCTCGATTTCAGGTCCAAGGCCCTTGTTCATGATGGACAGCTCGAACTCGTAGGAGAAATCCTGCACGCTCCGCACCCCGCGCAGCAGAACCCGGCAGTTGAGTTGCCTGGCAAACTCCACAATCAAGGAATCACAGACTTTTACCGTCACATTCGGCCACGGCCGGACCAGCTCTTCCATGAAAGCAAAGCGTTCTTCGGGGCTGAACAGGTAGTTCTTGCTGCGGTTGTCGGCCACAACAACAATGATCTGCTCGAATACCGTACGCGCCCGCTCGATGATATTGAGGTGGCCGAAAGTCGGAGGATCGAAAGAACCAGGAAATACTGCCTTGACCATGCCGCCTACCATAACGGCGCACGGACCCGCCGTCAAGCGCAAGTTTGATTTTCTCCATCCTCGAACTGGCCAACCCATATATGGTAAACCCACCGGGCAAAGAAGTACCGGGCTGGCACCCGCCCGGGATGGGTTTGCCGCCCAGGCCCTTACTGTGTATGATGCCAGCCATGAGCAGGTTCAGCATAGTGTTTTTGGCCGTTCTTTCAGGCATCCTCCTGCCCTTGGCCTTGCCCAACGAGCTGTTTCCCTGGGGCAATCCGGCCCTGGGGCTGGTGGCCATAGCACCCCTGTATATGGCACTGGCATCTACCAGCAGCTACGGCCTGGCCTTCCTGGCCACCGCAATCTTCGGCGGCCTTGCCCATGGTCTTTCCAGCTACTGGCTCTGGTTTTTCAAGGACTTCAGGTACTGGACCCTCGGCAGTTCAACCCTGGCCTACATGGTCGTATACGGCTGCCTGGGCCTGTACCTCCGGGGTGCCCTGAAACGGAGTGGTCTGTACAGGGTCATCGTCTTTGCCGCCGTCTGGACCGTATTCGAGTGGGGCAAGTCAAACGGCTTCCTTGGCTATCCCTGGGGCCTGCTTCCCTTCTCATGGAACAATGTCCTGCCAGCCATACAGATAACCGAATCAACCGGTGTTTACGGACTTGGTTTTGCCTTGGTTATGATCTCCGGCGGCCTGGCAGAGATCATCCTGTCCCGGCAGAGCATCCTGA
>MIBM01000260.1:2270-4855 GCA_001830645.1 Spirochaetes bacterium RIFOXYC1_FULL_54_7 | reverse complement strand
CTTGCAGCCAGGATCATACCGCCCCTGCCAAGCGGCAAGGGATCGCTGGTGGCCGGATCCGGACCCCTGGTAGTGGCAGTTCTTCTGATGATAGGCATACTTGGTTACGGTTGCCTGGCCCTTTCCAGGCCACGGGAACCCCGAGGCAGCTTTTCAGCGGTGCTTGTCCAGCAGAATATCGACGCCTGGGAATCAGCCGGCGGAGAGGAAGAAGCCCTGTCTGTGTCAGTGGCCCTGGCCACAGCCGCCATGGAGACCGCGGGACGAAAACCGGACATCATCCTGTTCAGCGAGACTTCCCTTAAACGGCCCTGGGAAGAATTCCGTTCCTATTACTCCAGAACCCCCAGGGAAGATCCCCTCATACCCTTCCTGGCACGCACAGGAGCCTGGCTGTTCACCGGCCTGCCCGAAATCCTGGACTGGGATACCTATGATGCCACCAATTCTGTGGTCCTCATAAACCCCCAGGGAGAGCAAGTTGCCAGCTATGCCAAAATGCACCCCGTACCCTTCGCCGAAGCCCTCCCGTTCTGGGAGTACGATGGTTTCAGAAGCTTCATACAAAACGTTGTCGGTCTGGAATCCGGCTGGACCATGGGCACAGAGCGGCTCATCTTCGAACTACCCACCAGCAGCGCCGGCCTTGTCAAGTTCGCCGGACCCATCTGCTTCGAAGACGCCTTTGCCTACCTGTGCAGGCGCTTCGTCAATGACGGTGCCGAGATATTCATAAACCTGACCAACGATTCCTGGTCAAAGACCAGGTCGGCGGAGATCCAGCACTTCGTGGCAGCCCGCTTCAGGAGCGTGGAAGCCAGGCGGGTGCTCGTGCGCTCCACCAACGGCGGCGTATCAGGCATAGTCATGCCGGACGGCTCGTTACGCGACCTGTTGCCCCTGTTCAGCCCCGAAGCCCGCCAGGTCGACATACCCGTCTATACCGGGGAGACCACACCGTACATGCTTTTCGGCGACTGGTTTGTGGCCTTGCTGGCCATAGCGCTGGCGGGCTTGCTTGTGCTGGTGGTGGTCGGTGACATCGATTCCCGTAAAACAAGCATCGGAGAACCCGAAGTCCTTTCTCCCTTTCATTACGGACAGGACAAGACTATACTTGAGTCAGAAGCACTCATTTCCATGCGAGCGGAGGAGCCCGATGAGCGTCCGTGATTACCTTGCCGAACCCTTTTACGAAATAGAAGCCTATCACTCGGAGCCGCCACAGGACGCGGTTGCCTTTACCGGTTCACCGCGCAAGCATCCCTATGATGACGGCAAGATCATCCTCCTGGCAGACCCCCATGACGGCGGCTCGGCCATCTGCGAGTTCAGGATAGCCGATGTCCTTTGCGTCAAGGATCTGCCAAGCCCCGTGACCGAAACCGGCGAGAGTTACCGCATCGTACGCCTGTGGGTCCGCCGCGGCGCCGTAGGCATACGCTACGAACCCTTCGAGGTGGATTCTCCCCTCCATTTCATGCACGAGTCACCTGCCCTCAAAGACAGGGTATTGGGCCGCCACAAGGCTTGAGGCCAGGTAAAAAACATAAGGAGGTACACATGGCACCCGGCACAGCCGGAGCCCTTGCTGCTGGCGCACTGGCCAATGGCGCCTTTTCCCCTGTCACCGGTCGATACCAGGAAAAACTGGAAGACCGCGCCGTGCGTTGCGGACTGTGCCATCACCGCTGTGTCATAAAACCCGGCGGCTTTGGCATCTGCAAAGTACGGGCCAACCGGGGCGGCAGTCTGGTGTTGCCCTATTATGGTGGCCTGAGCGCCGTTGCCGTCGACCCCATGGAAAAGAAACCTCTGTATCACTTCATGCCTGGCAAACCCGTCCTGTCTGTGGGCTACCTCGGCTGCAACCTGCATTGCCCCTTCTGCCAGAACTACGGCATATCCCAGACTACCCTGGCACCCACCGAGAATGCCTCGCCCGGGGATTTGGTTGAAATGGCCCTGGCGCGCCACTGTCTTGCGGTGGCCCACACCTATTCCGAACCCCTGGTGCATATCGAGTTCGTCATGGAGTCCATGAAGGCCGCCAGAAGTGCAGGTATCAAGAACGTGCTGGTAACCAACGGACAATGCCAGAGCGGCCCGGCCGAAGATGTACTGGCCCTGTGCGATGCCGTGAACGTAGACATAAAAGCCTGGGATCCCCTTTTCTACAAATATGAACTAGGAGGGGAACTTGAGGAGACCCTGGCGTTCATCCGCATAGCCGTAGACCTTGGCGTCCACCTGGAAGCCACCACCCTGGTCATACCGGGCAAGAACGATGACGACGCACAGATAGCCAGCATAGCCGGCTTCCTGGCAGACCTGTCCCTGGCCATACCCCTGCACCTGTCGGCCTACCGCCCGAGCTGGCACTACACCATACCGTCCACCCCTGTAGCCACCATACAGCACCTGTGCGAAGTCGCAAGCCGCAGCCTGCGGAATGTCTACGCAGGCAACATAGGCATAGGCCGCAACGATACCCACTGCCATTCCTGCAAGGCAGTCCTGGTGCGCCGCCGGGGCTATGAGTCCGATTGTACAGGCCTCTCCGGCCTGGCCTGCACTGCCTGCGG
>MIBM01000260.1:0-2227 GCA_001830645.1 Spirochaetes bacterium RIFOXYC1_FULL_54_7 | reverse complement strand
CTCAGTGGTAGAGTTCCAGAATGTGGATCTGGCAGTCGCGGGTTCGATCCCCGTCATCCACCCTTGCCTTTCCGGACCGCGCTCTTCGGTTCGGCTCGAGGGCTCTGGCGTTCGTAGCTCAGCTGGATAGAGCGACGGACTTCGAATCCGTAGGTCGGGGGTTCGACTCCCTCCGGACGCAGTATTTTCAAGAGCTGTACTACAGCACCAGGCCAAGCCCCAGGTTTTTTCAACGTCCTGCCAGACCGGCGCCCTGCTCCCCCACAAAGGAAGCACGCGCCGGTTTTGCTGTTTTCAGGGGGCGCTAAGTGCGGGAGTCCTAAGGCTGGTGACAAATGCGCCCCCTGCCGCGGGCTACCTCGCCGCGGCCCGCCATGCGGCCCGCAACTCGGGGATCCCGCGGCTCCCCGGGGGAACAATTCAATCCTGGGGGACAGTCCCCGCATTGCCGCAGCTCGGTGTTGGCACTATACTCAGACCTATGCAAGAAGACATCCGCTGGCGGCAACGCCTGGCTCATTACAGGAAGGCCTTCGCCAAGCTGGATGCTGCAGGTACACTGAGCAACACCCGGAATTTGAGCAAGCTGGAACAGCAAGGTCTGATCCAAGCCTTCGAGCTTACCCACGAGCTGGCCTGGTGGAAGATGGAGAAGGCTGGATGCAGACCATACGCAGCCGCAACGAATCATCCCATACCTACAACCAGAAATTGGCCAATACACTTACCAAGGCCATCCTGGAACGATACTGGCACATGTTCCAGGCTTTTCTGGATGTAATGACAGCCAAGGAACACGAAGAATGAAATATGGCCTGGAGGATCAGATATGGGAGGACATCCGCTCGGTTCTTTCCAGTGAACCAGGGGTGGTGAAAGCAACCCTCTTTGGCTCCAGGGCCATGGACAAGCACAAACCTGGCTCAGACATCGACTTGTATATCCAGATCCAGGATTCTTCCTCCATAGTTCTCTCAAACCTGGAAACAGCCCTGGATGATCTGCTATTGCCCTGGACCTTTGATCTGGTATCCTCCGCAACCCTTGCAGACCTGGAATTGCTGGACCATATCCAGCGGGTCGGTGTCACTGTATATCAAGGGCGATAGCCCTCCCGTCTGGCTTCTTCGGGGAACAGATCCATCACAGTTTCCGGAATATGGTCAACATTACAAACTTGACGAAGAACAAGGAATTTCCTTACAATATACGGTGGAAGGTGCAAAGCATGTACTCAATGAGGGATCAGCCATGATTACCAGCAAACTCACCAGCAAGGCCCAGACCACGATTCCCCAGCCTGTACGAAATGCCCTGCACCTTCGCCCAGGGGATGAATTGGCTTATATCATCGAGAAGGACAAAATCATCCTGAAAAGGGTTGAGAGGGAGATGATCGACAACCCTTTTGCCTTGTTCACGGAATGGGACAGCCCGGCTGACCGGGAAGCCTATGCAGATCTTTGAACCCCGGGATGTCATCAAGGTCCCTTTCCCGTACGCCGACAGACCGGTGAGGGAACGACGGCCGGCCCTGGTGGTCAGTTCCGGCAGACTTCAGGCCGATCACGGCCTGCTGTGGGTCCTCATGATTACCAGCCTCACCAACCGCGCCTGGCTTGACGATGTTGCGGTGAGTGATCTATCACATTCAGGGCTGCCGTCACCATCGGTGGTGAGAACCGCCAAGATCGCTACCATAGAGGCAAAAGAATCTGAACATATCGGCAAACTGCCCGAAGCGGACTGGATCAAGGTGTGTAAACAGATCGAGTCCAGACTTGCGGTGTGCCTCCCGGATTGATTTTCCAGACTTGCTTGATACTTGGTGCGCCTTCCCGGGAAGCAGACCCCATTCCCCGGGAATCTGCAAAAAAACCCATTCCCGCAAAGTTTACAAACATGATATGATTTGTCATGCGAATGATACTTGTTGCAAACCCCCGCTCCGGGCGGGGAGATGGGCACTCGGTCGCTGAGCAGGTACGTAGCGGGCTTGCGGCCGCAGGCCATGAGTGCGAGGTCCGGTGGACAGATCCAACCGTGAATGGCAGGGTGATAGCCCGGGAGACTGCCGGCAAGGCGGACGCCCTGGTGGCCCTTGGCGGGGACGGGTCCCTGTTCGAGGTTGCAAACGGCATCATGGACACCCCCCACCGGCCCAGGCTGGCCCAGATTCCCGTAGGCACCGGCAATTCCTTTATAAAAGACCTGTGCATCAATACTG
>MIBM01000259.1:578-1085 GCA_001830645.1 Spirochaetes bacterium RIFOXYC1_FULL_54_7 | reverse complement strand
GAACCAGTTGGCTCAAGATCGAGGCCCTTCATGGGGATCGTGTGCACTACGAGTTTGGCGCAAATACGCCAACCGAGGCCAGTTCCAAGGTTGGTGATTTCCAGCGTTTCCAGGCCCGGGGTTTGCGCTACCGCTTCATCTGCATCGATTCCCGGGGCGAGCATCCCACTGGAGCCCCGGTCGAATGGGTCGGCGAGCCGGATCTCAAGTACGGCTTCGATCCTGCAACCCGAAAGCTTACCCTCCGGAGCCTGCCTGAAGGCAAGATATCCTACAGCACCGATGGAAGAGCGCCTGAAAACGGCGGAAGCTATGACTCGCCCTTCATTCCTCCCGAAGCGTGTTCTGTCGTGCTCGCTGTCGCCGAAGTCGAAGGCATCAAGTCCAAGCCGCTCAGGGTTCCCATTCCCAAGCGGGAAGCCGGTGGTCTGTTCGAGATTGACCCCCACAAGGCCTGCCTCTGGTCCCATCGCCACAAGCTGGATGATGCGGGCAGCACCTGGAAAT
>MIBM01000259.1:174-558 GCA_001830645.1 Spirochaetes bacterium RIFOXYC1_FULL_54_7 | reverse complement strand
CATATCGTCACGGCCTTCGACATCATCATCAAGGCTGAAAACAACGCGGGGGACCAGACTCTTGAATATCTGGGAAGCGGATCCGAGGGGTATTGCTCCAGTGCCCTCCGGCAACTCTGCGATTCCCTCCAGGAGCTAGTCGGTCCTGGCAGCGTACGGCTTGAATGCGCCCGTACGCACTTTCCTACTGGCCAGGCCCTCCTCGATTGGCTCAAAGAGGCAGGAATGCAGCCTATTCCCGAGGAAGTTGAACAGGATGGTATCTATGGCTAAAGCACCAAAAGCCGATACCCGTCTATGCCTCGGCCTTGGTTTCTTTCCCCAGGAGGCTCGCCATGGCTTCCTGCTAGACATCCCTGCTGGAAAGGACGATACAGCTGCAGT
>MIBM01000259.1:0-147 GCA_001830645.1 Spirochaetes bacterium RIFOXYC1_FULL_54_7 | reverse complement strand
TCTGGTGGATGGCAAGATCGATATTCCGGAAACAGGCCCCACCGATCCCGGCCTCCGCGCTGCTGTAGAGCGCTTCCGCTGGGATGAGATTGCCTCTGTTTTCTGGGAGGAGGCAGGGCAGCGCCTCAGGAACGCTGGCATTGCCGT
>MIBM01000258.1:6620-8894 GCA_001830645.1 Spirochaetes bacterium RIFOXYC1_FULL_54_7 | reverse complement strand
AGATCAACAAGTTGCTCGAAGCATCAGGCTGGCACTTTATCAAGGATGGCAATGCACCTGCGAATATTCGTCTTGAACCCAGCGTAACGATCAAGTCAGGCGATCTGGACGGGTTCGGCGACGACTTCGAGCAGAGTAAAAAAGGTTTTGTCGATTTTCTCCTGCTCGATGCCAGAGGCTTTCCACTCCTTGTCCTGGAAGCCAAAGCCGAACACAAGAATCCCCTTACCGGCAAGGAACAAGCCCGTAAATACGCCAAGTCCCAGAACTGTCGCTTTGTCATCCTCTCCAATGGCAACCTGCACTACTTCTGGGATCTCGAACGTGGCAACCCCTATGTCATTACCTCGTTTCCGACTCCTGCTTCTATCACTGGATATCAGAAGATCACACCAAATCCGCAACGCCTGATCACGGAACGGGTTGACGAGGACTATATCGTCCGCACCCAGCGTCCCAATTACCAGTCAGAGGCGGCATGGCAGAACGAGGCCGAGCGCTCCGCTTACATCCAGACCAACAAGCTGCGTTTTCTCCGGCCCTATCAGCTCAAAGCCATACACAGCCTTCAGTCCGCCGTCGGCGATGGCAAGGACCGCTTCCTGTTTGAAATGGCCACCGGTACCGGCAAGACCCTGACCGCCGCTGCGGTAATAAAACTGTTCCTCCGCTCGGGGAACGTGCGGCGCGTCCTGTTCCTGGTCGATCGGCTGGAGCTGGAAGACCAGGCCAAAAAAGCCTTTGCAGCTGTGCTGTCCGCCGACTATCAGACGGTGATCTACAAGGAGAATCGGGACGACTGGCAACGAGCGGAGATTGTCGTCACTACCGTGCAATCCCTGCTCTTCAACAACAAGTACCAACGGCTCTTCTGCCCGACCGACTTCGACCTGGTCATATCCGATGAGGCACACCGTACCATCGGAGGCAATGCCCGTGCCGTGTTCGACTACTTCATAGGCTACAAGCTGGGGCTCACCGCGACGCCGAGGGACTACCTGCGTCGGTTCGACAACTCCAAGCCAGGCACCCGCGACCCGCGGGAGGCCGAACGCCGAATGCTCCTGGACACCTATCGCACCTTCGGTTGCGAGAACAGCCAACCGACCTTCCGTTACTCCTTGCTCGATGGGGTCAAGGATGGCTTCCTTGTCAATCCAACGGTCGTGGACGCCCGCACCGAGGTCACCACCACCCTGCTTTCCGAAGAGGGCTTTGTCGTCTCGTTCACCGATGACACCGGCGAAGATCAGCAGCAAGCCTTCAAGCAGCGGGAGTTCGAGAGGCGTTTCTTCGCGGAGGCCACCAACCAGCTCCTGTGCAAGACCTTCCTTGAAAACGCCCTGCGTGACCCGGTGAGCGGCGAAATCGGCAAGTCGATCATCTTTGCTGTCAGCCAGAACCACGCCGCAAAACTGGCGCAGATCTTGAACCAGATGGCCGACCGCATGTTTCCTGCAAGGTACCAGTCCGACTTCGCTGTGCAGGTGACCTCCCAGATCCCCGATGCCCAGCAGTTCACCATCAACTTCGCCAACAACAAGCTGCTGGGCTCCGGCAACTTCATACCCGCCTACAAGACCAGCAAGGCACGCATCTGCGTCACGGTCGGCATGATGACCACCGGCTACGACTGCACCGACATCCTCAATATCGGGTTGTTCCGCCCGGTCTTCTCCCCAACCGACTTCATCCAGATCAAGGGCCGGGGCACCCGCAAGCATGACTTCCGCGAACTGCTGTTTGACGACTCCCTCAGGGAAGATATCCAGAAGCCTGTCAAATCAAGCTTCAAGCTCTTCGACTTCTTTGCCAATTGCGAATACTTCGAAGAGGAGTTCAACTATGACGAAGTGCTGAAGCTTCCACCGCCCAAGGGCAAGGGCAGCCCCGACGGGGACAGTCAAGCCCCGGTGGTCGTTGGTGGTAGCTACGAGCATCTCGGCGCCGACATCCTTTCGATGGTCAAGGAAGAGACCATAGGCTATGAGGGCATGAAGATCGACCGTATGTTCTTCGAGAGGTTCGAGGACGTGATCCGCGCCAATGACACTGTCGCTTCTGCCGTCGAGGCCGGCCAATGGGACCGCGTCATCGACTATGTGAACCGTGAGGTCTTCGACAAGCCCGAGGAGTACTACACCCTCGACAAACTGCGCAAGGCTGCCTCCGTGGACCGCCGGCTATCACTGCGGGAGATCCTGGAGAAGGTCTTCGGCCTCATCCCCCGCTTCAAGTCCAAGGATGAGCTGCTTGAGGAAGAATTCGCCAAAT
>MIBM01000258.1:4536-6587 GCA_001830645.1 Spirochaetes bacterium RIFOXYC1_FULL_54_7 | reverse complement strand
CCATCCTGGCCATCAAGACCTATTTCAAGGCCTACCTCACCAGTAACCGCATCCGGGACATCATCGAGAGCAAACAGTTCACCGATCTGGCTACCAATCCGGAATTCTCCACCCGCGACTTCCGCGCGGTGCCGGAGGAATACCGGTCGCTGGTGCCGGAATACATCAAGGACTACGTTTCACTGAACCAGTTTGCGGCGTAGGAGGAATCATGAGATCATCAAAGAGAATCAGTATCGAGGTTCAAGGAACCACCATTGGCGTCTGGAAGCGGATCAATTATCCTGATTCCAGGATAATGGCCACAAAAAGGCACAAGGGGCATAAATACTTTTGGGCAGGATGGCTCGTTCCGGGGATAATGGCCACAGAAGGCACAAGGGATACTAATAATTTGAGGAATGTTGGAACAGTGTACAGAACTACTAGATCCGGGAGTAATGGCCACAAGAGGCACAAGGGACACATAAAATATGAGAGATGAGGAAGATATCAGAAAGTTATGCGATGTGGTTAGGGAAACAGTTTTTGAGATACACGGATATCTCCGCAATGGCCATCTGGAGAAGGTTTACGAAAACGGCTTGGCTCACAGGCTGCGGAATGCGGGATTCAAGGTGGAACAACAGTGGCCCTTGCAAGTACATGACGAGGACGGAACCGTATTGGGCGATTACTTCGCCGATTTGTTTGTGAATGATTGTCTGATTGTGGAGTTGAAGGCCTGCAAGGCGATCGCCAGCGAACATATAGCGCAAGTGCTGGGTTATTTGAGAGCATCAAATCAACGAGATGCTCTGTTGATCAATTTCGGAGCACCGAAATTCGAAGTGAAGAAATTTATTCTATGATTATCTATACTGCCCAAAAAGAGTACTGGGAAACAAAATACCTTATTCTTGTGCCCTATGTGCCTTTTGTGGCCAATCCATGAGGATCCCATGCTAGACACCGATACCAAACGCCGCATCGACACCGCCAGGGACATACTTGTGGGCAAGGTGCCCGACCCCAAATCCCAGGTGGAGCAGATCACCATTGCCCTCATCTACAAGTTCATGGACGACATGGATGCCGAGTCCGAGGAACTCGGGGGCAAGCGCAAGTTCTTCACCGGCAACTATGCCCGCTACGGCTGGGCTAAGCTCATGGTGCCATCCCTTGGCGGACACGAGATGCTGGGCCTCTACGGCGAGGGCATTGCCAAGATGCCCGAAAACCCCGGCATACCACCGCTCTTCCGGGACATCTTCAAGAACGCCTACCTGCCATACCGCGATCCCGAAACACTCAAGGCCTTCCTCAAGATAATAGACGAGTTCAGCTATGACCACAGCGAACGCCTGGGTGACGCCTTCGAGTATCTCCTCAGCGTCTTAGGCAGCCAGGGTGATGCGGGCCAGTTCCGCACTCCGCGCCATATCATCGACTTCATGGTCCAGGTGATCGACCCGAAGAAGCATGAAACCGTGCTCGACCCCGCCTGCGGCACCGCCGGTTTTCTCATTTCGGCATACAAGCACATCCTGCGGGCGAACATTGATATGGCCACAGGAAGCACAAAAAACACAGAAAAGAATCTTGTGGATGCTGTTCCTTTTGTGGCAAGCGCCCTAACTCCCGACGAGAAGGGCCGCATTGCCAGGAACTTCAAGGGCTACGACATCTCTCCGGACATGGTGCGCCTGTCGCTGGTGAACCTGTACCTCCACGGCTTCACCGATCCCCACATCTATGAATACGACACCCTCACTTCAGAGGAGCGCTGGAATGACTTCGCCGACGTAATCCTGGCTAATCCGCCCTTCATGTCCCCCAAAGGCGGCATCAAGCCCCACAAGCGCTTCTCCATCCAGGCCAAACGCAGCGAAGTCCTCTTCGTAGATTACATGGCCGAGCACCTGACGCCCACCGGCCGCGCCGCCATCATCGTGCCCGAGGGTATAATCTTCCAGGGCCAGGGAGCCTACAAGGAGCTGAGGAAAATGCTGGTGGAGAATTCCCTTGTCGCCGTGGTCTCCCTTCCGGCGGGCTGCTTCAATCCCTACTCA
>MIBM01000258.1:2431-4527 GCA_001830645.1 Spirochaetes bacterium RIFOXYC1_FULL_54_7 | reverse complement strand
ACCAGCATTCTCATCCTCGATAAGTCCCTAGCCAAGACTGCGGACACCATCGCCTTCTTCAAGGTAGAGAACGATGGCTATGGGCTTGGGGCACAGCGGCGGGCCATCGGGAAGAACGACCTGCCACAAGTGCAGACCGAAATTGCCGCATACCTGCAGGCCCTGCGTACAAAAGCATCCACTGAGAACTCCATTGCACCCTCGTCCACCGCCCAGATAGTGCCGAAGGAAAAGATTGCCGCGAATGGGGATTACAATCTGAGCGGGGAGAGGTATAGGGAGGGCAGAACCAAAACGAACATCTTTCCGCTGGTAAAACTCGGTGAGGTTTGCACTGTAAACCCACGGAAGAACCAGCTCACTGTGAATCCCGAAACACGCGTTTCGTTCGTTCCCATGGCCGACATAAATGAACATCGCATTTCATTTCAGCCAAACAATGAAAAGAAGCTATCCGATGTTTCGGCAAGCTACACCTACTTCGAGGACAACGATGTTCTCCTCGCCAAGGTCACGCCTTGTTTTGAGAATGGGAAAGCAGGCATCGCACGTGGCCTGCTCAATGGAATCGGGTTTGGTTCCAGCGAGTTCTACGTACTGCGAAGCAACGGCCTGGTCTTACCTGAATGGGTTTACTTGAGCATTATGCATCCGCTCTTTCGAGATTCAGCTGTCGACCAGATGACTGGCACAGGCGGGTTGCAACGCGTTCCTCGCGATTACGTCGAGAACTTCCAAATCCCCCTGCCGCCGCTGGAGGTGCAGAAGGAGATCGTGGCGGAGATTGAGGGTTATCAGAAAGTCATCAACGGTGCGCGGGCTGTCATAGAGAATTATCGGCCTCATATTCCTATAGATCCGGAGTGGCCGGTGGTGCCGCTTGGTGATACTTGTTCACTTGGAGGAGCGATTACGACGGATGTGGACCTCTCACTTCCTTATTTCGGTGCCGATAGCATCGAATCGAATACTGGGAAGCTCCTAAAGACTGAGACAGCGGAAAGCCAGCGAGTTAACGGCCCAGTGTATGAATTCACTGGCCAGCGCTTGCTCTACAGCAAGATTCGGCCTTACCTCAACAAGCTCACCGTCGTTGACCTAAACGGATATTGCAGCTCCGACATGTATCCGCTGCTACCTGACAAGGACAAGGTACTCATCACATATCTCGCGACCTACATGCTCTCGGGCACCTTCAACGACCGCATTCGTGGATTTTACGAGCGAGCCAGTATTCCGAAGATCAACCGTTCGCAGTTGTTCGAGACAGAAATCCCCCTCCCACCCCTCGCTACTCAGCAAGCCATCGTGGCGGAGATTAAGGCTGAGCAGGCACTGGTGGCCGCTAACCGTGAATTGATCATCCGCTTCGAGCAGAAGATTCAGGCCACCCTCGCACGTGTGTGGGGGGAAGACATTGGAGATAGGCCAAAATGACCACACATGAACGAAATACAGTAATTTCTGCTTTTCTTGCACCAGGTGCTGACAACTGGCGTGAACTGGTGGCTGGGAACACCGCCGGCAAGGACAATCATGAGGAAGCAAGGAAGGCCAAAGACGATCTGAAGAACGTACTGCTCGCGTCCTTGCAGATGCAGCACCTTGTAGTCCTCGCCGGTTCCGGATGTTCGCAATCTGCTGGTGGACCATCAATGCAGGACCTGTGGATTGGCGCAGTCGGTGAAGAACCAACGGCAGATGCGAAGGCGACAGCGGGAAAGGTCAAGCACGATATAAAGAGTTATAATATCGAAGCGCTCCTTTCAAGGGTCGAGGCCTTCTTGCAGGTGGATCCGGATAACACAGACGTCAGCGATTTTCTAGCCTCGAGCAAGCAAGTGATACTCACCAAGTGCTCGGCGTTTCTCGACCCCACGAAACTCGAAACTCACAAGACCTTTCTGCATCGGATCTCCCGTCGTCGTGTTCGGGATCAACGCTTGCAGGTGTTCACCACGAACTATGACCTTTGTTTTGAACGGGCCGCAGCCGAGTTAGGCGGAGTGGCACTGGACGGATTCTCCTTCACTGCTCCTCGCCGTTATGACCCACGCTTCTTTGGTTACGATATCATTCGACGACCGCGCAGCGGC
>MIBM01000258.1:536-2415 GCA_001830645.1 Spirochaetes bacterium RIFOXYC1_FULL_54_7 | reverse complement strand
AAGATGCGGCTGCACAAAACTCTGCTTAATTTATCCCGCAAGTGGGAAATATCAGCAGAGTTTTGTGCAGCCGCATCTTGAATCGATGGCGCAGTATCTTGCCGCCGTACGCGAACCAAATACCTGCCTGCTCGCCGTCGGATTCGGCTTCAATGACGATCATCTGGCCGAACCATTGTTAGCTGCGGTGCAGTCGAATCCACATTTACGACTGATCGTGACAGACCCTGAGGCAAAGTACAAAACGACAAACGCTAACCGATACTGGAAGCGGTTCTTCGAGCTTAGTGGGCGTAACGAAGATGTCTGGTTCATCAACGCGTCGTTCGAGGACTTTGCCCAGATGGTCCCTGACCTAAAATCGCTGACGCCAGCGGACGCCCTCCTGAAGGCTATCAAGAACGTGACGAGAGAACCATGAGCAAGTTGAACATCGAGGAAGCTTTTCCTAAGGGACTATTACGCCCGGAACTCTTCCTGGGTGTGGCGTCCTCGGTCACGGCCCGGACGGTCGGAGTAAATCTCAGCGAGGCCGGGCAGCCAAGCGGTTCCCATTTCGCGGGTGCCCGCTATGGCCGTGGAGAGGTCGGCGAATTCATTTTAATCGAGGGCCAGCAGAGCCTTCTGCTGGGTCGTATTGCCGAGATCCACCTGCACGAACCGGAGCGCCGCTCCATCAGACGCGACTTCGTCGGCAACAGCGATCTGGACGCTCTCGGACTGATCCAGCTCTTGGGCTGCGTTTCTATGGACGACCTGCTGGTAACCGCAGGCGTAGATGCTTACCCACGCCTCGGGGATCGAATCTACGCCGCGCCACATCGGTTTATCGCCCTCCTGCCTCGACTGATGGATCGAAAGGATGGTGACAGCGAACCTGTCACATTGAATCTCGGCGCGATCGATGTGGCGCAGGAAAGCCTCGTAGCCGTAAAGCCGGAGCGCCTATTCGGACGCCATTGCGCGATCCTAGGCGCAACGGGAGGTGGCAAGAGCTGGACGATGGCGCGGATCATCGAGGAGTGCATCAGGTACGATGCGAAGCTGATCCTGATCGACCCCACCGGGGAATATCGTGGCTTCAGCGACAATTGCGTGACGCACTGCCACCTTGGCGAACCTGTAGAGAAGGCTCGGGGCTCGGTCTCATGTTTGCTGCCACCAACATCCTTTTCAGAATCAGACTTTGTGGCAATGTTTGAGCCATCTGGAAAAGTACAAGGTCCTAAATTGCGTGCAGCTATTCAGAGCTTGAGACTTGCAGAATTGGAATCATCAATCACCACTGATGGTCTGATCATAAAGGCAAACAAAGACAAGTGGCCGTACAACAAGGCGATGGCCCTACATGCTTCAAAGGTCAATGACCCGGAGCAGCAATTCAAAGTCCACCTCTTACCTCAGCAAATCGTGAATGAGTGCGTACAAGACTACGGAGACTCAAAATGGAAGGGACCGAACGAGGCGGAAGTCGGCTACTGTGCGTCACTGCTTACACGTATCAATGGAATTCTCACCTCACCAGTTCTTCAGTGCGTATTTGGTGCCAATGACAAGCCCTCTTTGACCTCCAAGATCGACGAGTTCATCGTGGACGCAGCTCGGAGGTTACTGCGAGTCGATATGAGCAGCATCGCCTACGAGTATCACTCGCGCGAGATCATCGCCAATGTCATCGGCAGGCATCTCCTAAACAAGGCCCGCGCCGGCGTGTTTCAGCAGAGGCCGACCGTGGTCATGGTCGATGAGGCGCACAACTTTCTAGGTCGGCACATTGGAACTGAAGATTATACAGCTAAGCTGGATGCCTTCGAATTGATCGCAAAGGAGGGCCGGAAGTACGGCCTGAATATCTGTCTTTCGAGCCAACGTCCACGTG
>MIBM01000258.1:0-503 GCA_001830645.1 Spirochaetes bacterium RIFOXYC1_FULL_54_7 | reverse complement strand
GTGGCGAGATCGATCGTGCAGCGTCTGCGTTCCTGCCCAACTTGCGGGCGGGCGAAGCAGTCATCATCGGCACCGACTTTCCTATCCCGCTTACGATCCAAATCCATGAGCCCAGCACCAAACCAAGATCAGATGGCCCCAGGTATCAGAAGCATTGGGCCAATGAACTACCATCGTTGGAATAGTGATTTGCATGGCAGCCACCGAATTCACCACCTCCCTGCCTATATCTTTCACAGCTCCAAAGTAGCAGTAATACATTATTTTCTATATAAGGAGCCGAGCATAATTAAGTGTCGCAACATTAAGTAATCTGTGCTATACTGTTTCTATGGAAATGGAAGCGGTAATTCGAAAGAAATATGAGCCATTGGAAAGACTGCTTGACGAGCATACACGCCGTCTTTGGGCAGCGACCAAGGCAAATGCTTTGGGATATGGCGGAATTTCCATAATATCCCGCGCAACCGGAATATCCCGCAGGGCAATACTCGTTGGTATCA
>MIBM01000257.1:4256-6672 GCA_001830645.1 Spirochaetes bacterium RIFOXYC1_FULL_54_7 | reverse complement strand
TCAGTGACAATCTCAAGGGCATTCCGTATCCTGGCGCCAGTGGCGACCATGGCCTGGAAAGCCTGCTCCGCTGCCTCCGATTCCTCAAGGGTCAGCTGCAGGGCCGCTATCTTCTCTTCGATCTTTGCGCTGGCCTCTTCTTCGGTCATGCCTTCCCGGGCACCGAGGGCAAAGACCATGGATCCGATGGTGATGAACACCAATACCGCAATGACTCTCTTCATATGAACCTCCTGTTGACTATGTGAATACCGCCGGATGGTACCGCCAGCTTCACCTACACCATGGATACCTTGTCAGCTGCCTTGGGGTTGCATGTTTTTTTCATGATGTTGCGTTATGCTGGTGATCCATGGAAATCAGCGATGATGCCGAGACAGTACGAAGGGTCCTGACAGGAGACACCGGGGCTTTCAGGTACCTGGTGGATGCATACAGCGATGCCGTGTACCGTTTCTGCCTTTCCCGCTTAGGCAACCCTGAAGAGTCAGAAGACGCCGTGCAGGATGTATTCATACGGGCATACCGGTCACTCGCGTCTTTTGATGTCTCCCGAAGCTTCGGTTCCTGGTTGTTCGGGATAACTGCCAACCGCGTCAAGACAAGGTATGTAAAGCGCAGTTCTGAAACGGCCCTGCTGGAGAGGGTTGCCGCAGAGGCCTCGACGGCTGATTATAGCCCTTCTACCGCCGATGATCCCGAGTCGCTGGCTCTGGATGCAATGAGCCTGGAAGAGGTAAGGACGGCTGTGGCCCTGCTGAAGCCGACGTACAGGTCAGTGGTGGAGCTGTATTATTTTGCCGGGTTGCAGGTAGTCGAAGTTGCGTCGGCCCTTGGTGTTGGCACAGAAGCGGTGAAGTCCAGACTCTTCAGGGCACGCAAGGAATTAAGTGCTATATTCGAACATAGGATGCAACCGGATCATGATAGGCGGGGTAGATACTAGTATGAAGGGAACCACGCGGCCACAGCCAGAACCACAGAACGATACTCCGCTTTCCCCTACCTTTCAAGGTAGCCATGATCCTGTCCATCGTGATCCTTTCCATCGTGACCCGATCAAAGCCCGGGCTACTGCGGACATCATCATGGCTGAAGTGCGTCTCCTGGATACACCGAGGCCCCTGCATGCAGGCAGAAGTGTGCTGCGGTCGCGGGTGTATCGCATGGCCCTTGGCCTGGCGGCAGCGCTGGTGATAGCCCTGGTTTCTTCACTTGTTACGCTGGGAGTACTGAAGGGCAATGAGACTGTTTCCATACGGTTTGTCCTGTCGGCTCCGGAGGCAGAAACGGTGACCCTGGTGGCTGATTTCAATGGCTGGTCCCCGGATGGCCACAGACTTACCCGAAATGAAGCCAGCGGCGAATGGGAAATACTGGTACCTCTGAAAAAAGGGCGCAGCTATGTCTACAATTTTGTGATCGATGGCGAACACTGGCTGACCGACCCATCCGCAGCAGGACATATCGATGACGGCCTTGGCGGTCAGGCCTCGTATATATCGTTGTAGAGCATAGGCATCCGGCAGGGGAATGTTCCGTTGGTAAACATGCCGCGGATGGGTTTTTGGCGGGTGGATTCTGGATGTCTGAAAGCCAGTCGGTTATAAGGGAGGCGGTGGCCATGCATACGATCATGTCAGGAAGCTCCACTTTCGGCAGGCTGGTTCTTGTCCTGTTGCTGGCCGCAGGGTTGATGGCTGCCGTAGCCCAGCCGGCCACGCCAAACAAGCCTGGTGGCACAGGCGGCAATGGAAGTCCTGCTTCAGGCCAGACGGGTGGCCAGACAGGTGGCCAGACGGACAGTCAGACGGATAGTCAGACGGATAGTCAGACGGATAGTCCACCAGGCGGTTCGGCGTCTTCAGGTAAGTCGGCTGGTAGTACCGGCAGCTATGAGTCAGTTGCCGTACGTGTGCAGGATCTATCGCGTTCAGCCGAGCAGGCCGGCATACCTCTTGATGTCTTCATGATCCGTATGAAGGAAGCCAAGGCAAAAAATGTGGCACCTGATGTCTTCATCCGCGCCCTTGAAGCCGACACGGTGCGGTGGCAGCGTATTGCGGCCCTGCTCGGGGATAGCCGCTGGCCACCCGCGGCCAGGGCCCCTGATTTCTACATCGCTGCCAGCAACGCCTTGCGCAATGGTGTAGACGAGGGGACCATCAGCACCCTGATCACCTGGGCTCTGGCATCCAAGGGCACACCGGAACGGGCAGGAGCGGTGCTTATGTCTGTGTCTTCCCTGACAGGTTTGATGGACGGTGCCGAGCTCAGCCGCACTGCCGGCTTGATAGCGGCATCACGCTTGCGGGTCGGGGACTTTGACGATCTGGCGGCCTTGCTGAAGCGGGCTGCGGCGGTGGGCAGGAGTTCTGCCGAACTGCTGGCTGCCATGGAGGCTGTTCTTGGTAGC
>MIBM01000257.1:0-4248 GCA_001830645.1 Spirochaetes bacterium RIFOXYC1_FULL_54_7 | reverse complement strand
CCTCCGCACTCTTGAGCGCCGCTTGTTTCCCTGAGGCAGCCGTTGCCATATGTGGTGCCAAAGTCTGGTTGATGTTTTTTACCATATGAAGGAACGGTAATAGCTATGGTATTGATATCCATTTTCAAGCGTTTCATCTCGATGATTGTCTTTCCCGGCGATCCGGACATTGCGAGTAAACGGGCCTTGGCCTCTCTGATCCGGGGAATTGCCAAATCCGGCCCTCAATGGTACGAGCCATGGTCAGATCGATTGACTAGTAACTTAGCCAATGTAATGGATAGGATCAGTGCCAGGACAAGCCGTGCGGATGCGATTTTTACCCACACAATTTTGGCTGATGACAAGGAGAGGGAAAGAATCGAGGATGCCTTGATAGATGCTGCCCTCAAGGGGGAGGGGAGAGCCTTGGCTGATCTGGGTTTCCCTTCGATACGCATGGCTGCTGATGGAGGGAATACTCCGGATCCACTTGTGGAGATGGATGCCATTTTCCGCGAGCGGCTCGGGGCCATGAATTCGCTTTCGGTGGCTGAGGTTGTTTCTGGCCATGCTTCCATGCTTCGGCTGGCGTCATTTTGCGCCTATCGATTCAGTGACATATCCACCAGGTTCACTTCGTCAAGGAAGGGTGGCAGGCCGTTGTCAAAGATTCCGGCTGCAGACCTTCTGCCCACCTTGGAGGACCTCTATTTCCTGATAGCTGGTTGTCAGTTCGGGAAGGAAATGAGAACCATGTATCTTTCTTTGGTCGAGCTCTCCGGACAGACAGATTATCCGCCGGAACAGGCGGCCATGGATTTACAGACAATCCTGGAGGCAATCACAGGTTCACTCAAGGATACCTTTCTACTCAATGTCATCAGAGCCATCCGGTCCGACCCTTATTTCGAACCTGCAGTTGATACCGTAGGAAGGGATCTTAAAAAAAACCTGATAAACAGGCTGAGTTCAGAATATGGCCGCAGAAGGGCTGCCCTTGCGGAGGGCATCCGTGCCGAAGCAATCAATGCAATGCTGAAAAAACTGTTCGGTGGCGTGGAGTTGCTTCCTGTGGCAGGTTGGACCGAAGCAGAATCAGCAACCCTGATGAGTGCTGGTATGCCAGGCTTGACCAATCTGACATCGATATCCGCTCTTAAAAATTTCCTTCGTTTCCTTTATGCTGACCGGATCAGACCGGCAATCTCGAATGCGATTGTCGAGCTGGATTTTTCCGATACGGACTTCCGGCGTTCTTTGTCGGATAGCGCGGATGCCGTGGACAGACTGCAGACTGCGGTTGGAGAATTCGAGGCAAGTGTCATTATACCTGGTCAGAATAACTATGCACGTTACATTACGGCCATGCGCGATGGATCTCTGGATACTCCCGGCCATCGATCAGCGATTCGCGCGGTGGAGTCGGTCAAAATACAGGCAGATGCAGTGATCCAATCGGCTTTCAGTGAGTTGGGTGCCCTGTCTGTACATTTGCTGGCCATGCAGGATGATCTCAGAAGCCGCGATCCCCGAATCCTGTACAAGGTCCAGACCATAAATCAGCGGAAGCGGGGAATTGTGGATAGCCTGGCTGAGGCTACCAAGGAAACAGTCTCGTTTCTTGGTTTATTAAGAATGTTGTCAGTAGACAGGGAAAGAGCGAAACAGGCAGTAAACCGGATGGTTGCAGAACGGCCACCCGTCGAACCTTGACTATTCAGCCCAGGCCAGACGGGTGATCGTGGGAGTTGTTACGCCGGATTCTTAGCCTTGAAATCTTCCATGAACTGGGCGGCGGTCTTGATGTGTTCCAGGGTGGAGGCATTGTAGGTGGAGAAGCGTATGCCACCTACGGTGCGGTAGCCCTTGATCTGCACGATGCCGGCTGCCTTGGCGTCCTTGATGAACTTCTCTTCAAGCTCGACGCTGGGAAGGCGGAAGACGACGTTCATCCACGAACGGGCGTCTACACCGACAGGTCCCTTGTAGTAGCCCTTCGAGCCATCGATGGTTCCATACAGGGTTTTCTGTTTGGCGTCGTTGGTCCTGCCCATGGCCTCCAGGCCGCCGTTCTTCTTGAGCCAGCGGAGCACCAGGTTCAGGATATAGATGCTGAAGCAGGGAGGGGTGTTGAACATGCTGTCGTTGGCTGCGAAGACCTTGTAGGACATCATGGTGGGCAGGTCTTCCTTGGCCTTGGCCAGGAAATTATCCTTTATAGCCACCACGGTAACGCCTGAAGGCCCGAGGTTCTTCTGCGCGCCGGCATAGATCATACTGTAGGGCGCCGGATCGATGGGACGGCTGAAGATGTCCGATGACATATCACAGACCAGGGGCTTGCCGCCCACCTGGGGTATGTAGTGCCACTGGGTTCCGAAAATGGTGTTGTTGCTGGTGTAATGCACATACTCCGCAGCGGGATTGATCTTGAGATCCGCTTGCTTGGGGATGGACCGGAACATGCCGCCTTCCAGTTCCATATTGGCAGGGTGGGTGATGGTGCCGAAACGCTTGGCTTCCTTGATGGCGGCCTTGGACCAGTTGCCGGTATTGATATAGTCGGCCTGCTTGCCGTCACCCAGATAGTTTGTGGGCAGCATGAGGAACTGGGTGCTGGCACCACCGGTGGTGAAGAGCACTTTCCATTCCGGACCCATGCCGGCCAGTTCGCGGTAGAGGTCCATGGTCTCGTGGTGAAGGGCTTCGTATTCCTTGCCGCGGTGGGATACTTCCATAACCGAGCAGCCGGTACCGTTCCAGTCAAGCATCTCGTCCCTGGCCTGTTCCAGCACTTCAACAGGAATGGCTGCCGGGCCAGCACTGAAATTGATTACTCGTTTCATCCAGGTATCTCCTTCTTATTTCTTGGCTGCGTAGGCCTGGACCCTGTCGACTATGCAGTCGCCCAGGCGGATGAGGTTCTCTGCGGTGGATGCTCCGAGATGGGGAGCCAGCAGTACGTTCGGGGCGGTAAGAAGTGGTGAGCCTTCGGGTGGCTCCTTGTAGAACACATCGGCGGCATAACCGGCCAGCCTGCCATCCTTGAGGGCTGCGGCTATATCTTCCTCAATGACAACCTGGCCACGGCAGGTGTTGATGAGCCTGGCACCCTTCTTCATTTTATTGAGGCTTGCCGTGCAGATCATGCCTTTGGTCTCGTCGGTAAGCGGGGTGTGCAGGGAGATGTAGTCCGATTCGGTATAGACCTTGTCCAGGCTGACCATCTCGGCCACGTCGCTTTTTCCTACATACTTGTCATAGGCTATGACGCGCATGCCAAAGGCTTTGGCTCTGGTTGCCACTTCCCGGGCGATGCGGCCTATGCCTACAAAGCCGATGGTCTTGCCCATGAGTTCGGTGCGTTCCAGGTCCTTCTTGAGCCATTTGCCTTCCTTCATGGAGACATCGGCCTCGACCAGGTTGTTGGGCATGGCCAGCATCATGGCAAAGGCCAGTTCTGCAACGGCCAGGCTGGAAGCTTCGGGGGTGTTGGTTACGGTGATGCCCTTGGACTCGGCATGGGGTACATCGATTGTATCTACTCCGACGCCACCACGGATGACGAACTTGAGCTTGGGTGCGGCATCGATCAGTTCCTTGGTAACCTTGGTCTTGGAACGGACAATGATGACCTCGGCCTCTCCGACTTGTGCCATGTCCTGCACCACAGTGCCATAGGCCGCAAGCCGTTTGGGCAGATCCGCAGTAAATGCGTCTGCGAGCAATATAACCATAGAAACCCTCCTTTTAAGGTTCATGATCGTGATGATTGTCCCGGTGCCGGTGAGACGGCGGCTAGACTGTTCGGGAATGGTAATTTTCCCATCTTAACATGCTGGATCGTTATGTCAATACTGGTGATGTCGCCTGTCCGCTCGTGGTTACCAGCTGCTTTGACTTGTGCCGGTTCAAGGTCCTGAGGTAGACTTGGTCGATGCTGATTACGACATTCCTGCTCATATTATTTATGTTCTCAATGCCTATAGTCCCTGTCCAGGCACAGCTTTCGCTATCGGCAACTGGTTTGCAGCAGGGGCAGCCGTTTTTTCTGGTATACCTTGCCGATCCTGATGGCGGCCCTGTGATCAGCCGGGTACAAGGTCCGGCGAGCGGGACTGATGCATATGCGGGATTCAAGGCCTTGATCCATTACGGGAATGGCACCATAAGCCCCGGCTTTACCGGCTTCCCTGTACCTGGTGGTTCCGGGCTTGGGGAAGGTGACTACCGGGATTTCGTATCAATCGAAGGCCTTGCCTCTCC
>MIBM01000256.1:0-1349 GCA_001830645.1 Spirochaetes bacterium RIFOXYC1_FULL_54_7 | reverse complement strand
CGTAGAGGGCCAAGGTTTCAGCCATGGCTATGGCACTTCGAAGATTCAGATTGATCATCTCGAAGGCCGAGGAGCGGACCACGGACGAGACATTCCGGGCCAGGGTAAGCACCGCGCCGTCCTTGGCGGTGACGAAGCTTGCGATTTTCCGGTCATCATTCCAGGTCATGGCGTTGCTGTTGGCGATGTCCAGGCTCTGGTCCAGGGAGAATTGCCTTGCTTCCTCATCCACGGTATAGCTGACGTCGATCCTGGCGGCGACCTTCGTCCCCTCGGTCACCCTGAGGACCTCATCGTTCAGGAGGGCATAGAGATCGATGGTCGTGCTGGCACCCGGTTCGAGGCTGGCTGGCGCGGTCTGGGTCTTGGCTACATCCATGAAGCGTGGTACCAGGATCCGTACCGAAATATCCGAAATTGGCTTGCTTCCGGTATTCACCAAAGAAGCGCTTCCGATGGGGTTATCGTCATAGTGCTTGTAAAAAACCGGGAAGATTGTATCGAAGCGTATGGATTCGACCAGCAGGGGGGAAGCCGGCTGGCGTTGCTGCCTCCGCAAGGCGATGACGGTACCAGCCTGGATTAAAAGGCCGGGATAGGTATTTGAATGGCTCAGATAGCCAGCCCGAAGTCCCAGGGATATGGATTTTGTCAGCGGTATTTCAAAGCCGGCGGTTCCCCCAAAGCCTATCGCCGGGGCCGCGCTGTTGTAGGAAGAGGCGCTGGTCTCAAGCACATTGTAGCCTCCGCCGATGAAACCCGAAACAAGGAGCAGTAACCGGGGCAGGACCGGGATGCGAAGGCCCGCCTTGGCGAAGGCTGATATCGATGTGATCGAACCGGTAAAGGGATCGCTCAAGGTGCCGGCGATTTCGGCGCCGGTATAGGAGCCATCCAAGCCTACGAACAGGGGCATGCCGCTAAAACTGTATTCAGCACCAAGGGTCGCACCTATGCCCGGGCCCACGATTTGGTAATCATCGCCGATCGGCAGATTGACGCTTGGGAACAGGCTTATGGAAAACTGGGCCTTGCCGTGAGCGGCTGGAGTCCTGGCGGATTACACTATCTCGGACGAAGATGATTCAGGTTCCGCTTGGGTTGTCTGGGCGGGAAGGCTGACAGCGCCACTCACCAGCAGTACTATCAGCGGTATAAAACAGGAGTAAAGCGGCTGTGATCGCCAATTCCGCCCGCTACCGCGCCTTGGGCGATGGTTTTGCATGGGAACCTCCTTCGATACGCGGTCAGAGCAATGCATGCAAGGAGATACATGCGTCTGGGACGCTTGCTCCCAACATGCCGCTTTGATGACAATGATGAAGGTTTATTAATAGAATATTATATCT
>MIBM01000255.1 GCA_001830645.1 Spirochaetes bacterium RIFOXYC1_FULL_54_7 | reverse complement strand
TATAGCCTCCACCTCTGCTGAACGGGAAGAAAGACGCGGCAGGATCTTCTCCTTGAACGGCACCGTTACCGAAAATCCACGGATATTCAGGATCTCCGCTATCCTCAGGAAGGATTCCAGATCATCGGATGGAAAGGGCACGTACAAAGCCTTCAGACCAAGAGTAGAGAAGCCTTCATTGTGAATCGCCGGTGACAGGGATCCAAGAACCGAGGCTCCACCCAGAATGCCATACAGATTCCAGTCGGCCTCGGCCTGCTTGCCGCGGTAGGTGCCTGCATAGGTCTCAGGATCAAGCTGGCCTGGAGCGGACTGTTCCAGACCGGCCTTGACCGCGCTGGCATACACCAGCATGCTGCCCATAAGTTTGGCCAGTACCCGGGTACAGAAACCATAATCACCACTACCTATCACGATCCGTTGCTGACCTGGCCCCAACCCACCCGAAGCACCCGAAGCACCCGAGAGTGCACCCGTGCCGGCAAACAGCCTGAGGAGGGCCTCTGTATCCGCCAGGGTCTTGACCCTGACCGCCAGCTTGGGAATCTCATACGGATTGGATGCCAGTTCCCGCCAGGCGCTTTCAAGATTTGAAGGAACCCCGTCCATGCAGTGCAGGGTCCGTATTATCCTGGTGCCGAAGGTCCTGGCTGCCTCTTGTATGGCCGGTATCTGCAGATCATGTTCTATGTCCACATAAGCAAAATTCTTCCGTTTGTCGGATTCAGCAAAGGACAGTCCCTTGGCCAGGATGACCAGCCTGACGCCCTCGCCCTGCTCGAACCTGCCACCATCCGCCTTGCGCCGGACAGTCAGGATGGTCGGCAGGCCGGCCTTCTCGGGAAAAGACCGGATGAGGAACTGCTCCTCCGGATCCAGGTAGTCGGCACGCAGCTCCGCCATGTCTATCAGGCCACGGTAACGGTCTATGGCCGCAAGGTTTTTGGCGATGGTTGACCCTGTCAGACTCAGGCACAGTTTCGGCATGGACTACTCCTAAAAATCAGCCCGGTACACATACAGCTCACGTATGTAGCCGTCTTCACCCGGAATTGCCCGCAAACGTACCGGCCAGGCTTCGCCGGTCAGCATCCACTCCGGATCACCTTCCACCATTGCAGCCGGGAAACCCAGAACTGCGGAAATGTCATCCTGGGTTCCTCCAAGGATAAACCCGAGTACAGGAAGCGGATACGGCTCGGCTATCCGCACCTGCCAGACCCGGTCGGCGAACAGGAAAAGGGATAGTCCATCGCCGTAGTCAAAAACTACATCATCCTGCCAGGCTTCTGCGCCACGCACAGCGTACACCCTGTCGGGGGCTCCCAGACGCTCGATGGCCTCTGCCGGACTCATACCCAGGATAATCGAAGGAGACCAGGGCATGACC
>MIBM01000254.1 GCA_001830645.1 Spirochaetes bacterium RIFOXYC1_FULL_54_7 | reverse complement strand
TACCTACCTGCATGCCATGACCGGATCATCCATCGACTGGTCCCTGGTACTTGGGGCACCTGAAAGTGCCAGGCAGACTGCCGAAGCTCTGATGGCTACTGGGGTGCGGACTGGAAGTGGGACTCCTGGTTCATGGACTCCATATGGCTCCCTGCTGACCGCCGCAAGGGACCTGTCCCGGGTCGGCAATTATCTGCCGTTCTCGACCGACCCCGGTGCGGGGGTGGTTGAATCCTCCTCCCCGGCATATCCTTCTGTAGTTTCCTTCGTGGACGAACGGGAAACCGTTATATCTGCAACGCCAGAGTGGAAACCGGATGGAAGCTTGCCCCTCCTTGCCGCCGGAGCCCTGATCCACGCCGGCATCCAGGACGGAAAGGTCTTCATTGCCCAGTTGGACAGGAGCGATGGCCGTGCTCCACTCAAGCTGGTAATAATTCCATACCGGGAAGCCAGCGGAAGCTATCATTTCGGCGTGGTCGACGCGGAATCCGGTAAAAGCCTTGACTGGGGCACCCTGGTTAAAAGCCGACCGGAAGCCTGGTTGCGCCTGGTAAGCCTGCCCCTGCCCAGGTAAACTTGCTTCTACCCGATCCTTGGGATAGAATGCCGCCGAAAGGCGGATTATGAGTGAGTTGTTTATCGGGTTCACGTCCATTGGCCTGGGTGAACTCGTGATGTACCTTGTCGGTGGCATTCTGATATGGCTTGCGGTAAGCAAGGAATACGAGCCCATGCTGCTCCTGCCCATAGGTTTTGGCGCTATCCTGGCCAATCTGCCCCTGGCTGTGGTGCTTGGCCATGATGGACAGGCTGGTTTCCTGCAGATACTGTTCGAAGCGGGCATTCTCACCGAGCTCTTTCCCATACTCATTTTCATCGCTATCGGGGCGATGATAGACTTTGCGCCGCTGTTCAAGAACCCGTCCATGATCTTCTTTGGCGCTGCTGCCCAGTTCGGCATCTTTGTCACCATAATCATTGCTGTGCTACTCGGCTTTGACCTCAAGACTGCCAGTGCCATCGGCATCATCGGGGCTGCAGACGGACCTACCAGTATCTATGTGGCTACACGCTTTGCCAGGGACTATCTGGGCCCCATCTCGGTGGCTGCGTACTCGTACATGGCCCTGGTTCCCATCATACAGCCTCCTGTCATACGCCTGCTTACCACCCGGGCCGAGCGCAGGATACGCATGGAATACAGGGAATCCACTGTACCACGCTACCTCAAGATAGCCTTTCCGGTGATAGTCACCCTGATCTCGGCCTTCGTGGCTCCCATCAGCGCTCCGCTGGTTGGGTCCCTCATGTTTGGCAACCTCATCCGGGAATCCGGAGTGCTGGAGCGCCTGTCCCAGGCAGCCCAGAACGAACTGGCCAACCTGATAACCCTCCTCCTGGGCATTACCATCGGCTCCACCATGACAGCCGACAAGTTCCTGAACCTGA
>MIBM01000253.1 GCA_001830645.1 Spirochaetes bacterium RIFOXYC1_FULL_54_7 | reverse complement strand
GGAAATTCCCCCAGGCTGACCCGTGGCCGGAACCTCGGTTTGTGCCCCGGACCTTCACTGAAGGCCAGAAGAACAATCCTTCCCGGGCTTCTATGGAAGTTCTTTGCCGGGATGTAGACAAGTGGAACCCGTCGGCTGACACTTACCTGGTGTTCCGGTTCGGTCTACTGGATGGAACTTGGGTAGACCTTTACGGGGCAACGCTCGGTAGTAACCATGCAGCAGTGGTTGCAGCTTTGGAAGGTATTCCATTTAACATGACCCCGGCTGAAGCGGAAGCATCGGTCTTTACGGTTGACACGGATTCTGAAGTGACCTTCCTGGACTTCGTACCTGTAGGAACCCCGGCAACACATACCTTGCCTTACGGTGGGGTGTGGACTTCAACCTTGACTGTTTCCGGGGCTAAAGTTGGTGATGCTGTCACGACAAACTTCCGGGCTGTCTACCCGGCCAATACTTCCGTTGTTTGCCATGCTTGGGTGTCGGCTGATGATACTGTGACCACTCGCTGGATCCATGTCCTGGATTCACCGTTCATCCGGCCCATCGGGGGGGCGGTAAACGAACTGGTTCGGTCGGTAACGACAGGAGCCTTGACTATTGCGGCAAATAGTTCTGCTGTTGTTGGGACTTTGGTTATTACAGGGGTAGCAGCAACTGATGCTTTGATTGTTTCCGACAAAACAACTACCCCAGCCGGAATCTTCTTCACGGCCCAAAAGACTGGAACAGATACCGTTACCCTTTGGGGCCATAACATTACAACTACACCTGCATCAGGTGCAACCGCCCGGGATCTTCTTGTCACGGTTCTTCGGAACCAGACCTTCACCGATGTTACTGTTACTGACCCCTACGTTCGGGTTTGCCATCGGACGGGCTCCATGGCCGTGACGGTTCAGAACTTGGTGGACAAGATCAATAATCATCCGGACCTGTACCGTTCAGTTAAAGTCATGACCCCTGGGGATGCCAGTTTTGAAGTCCTGTCGGTTCCTGTCGGCACCGAAGGAAACGGGATTCAATTGGTTGCAAGGATGGCTTATCTCGGATCCCCAGCGGCTCCGGATCAATCAGCCCAACAGCTTGTCTACATGCGGTCGGCCATCCCGGCTAATGGGAACCCCTTGCCATTCGTTTCGTCGGCCCAGGCCCCCCTTGTAGGTGGTTTGGACATGCCCGTGAATGCCGGGAACGGTACAAGCCAGATTGGCCTGACAGGTATGACGGAACGGTTGCCTTTGGGGGCCATGCTCCAAGACTATGAGTTCATGTGCGAGAATCCTCTTGGGGATAATGCTTCGGCGGTTAAGACTAGCCCAGCGGGTCCACGGCCGGTCCAAACGACCATGCCGTTGACGGCCCGGGGTGAAGAGTTTGAGCGGTTCACGGGGGAACCTGGGCTGTCTATCGCCCTTTCCGATGCGTACACCTGCATCACGAATTTCACCCC
>MIBM01000252.1:3052-6750 GCA_001830645.1 Spirochaetes bacterium RIFOXYC1_FULL_54_7 | reverse complement strand
GATCCTGCTGGTGGCCGACGGAGCGGACCCCAACACCGCAACCACCATAGTCAACTATGCCATCAACATCATTGCCGGTTATCGGCAGGAACTGCTTGAAACCACCGCCGTCCCCTACCGGATAGAAAGCCGGGTCAAGCTGCTCTACAACCCCTTGATGAAAGGCGCATACAACTTCGTACCCGGTGTCATGGGCATGATCCTCATGCTCATCTGTGCAATGATGACCTCCATCTCCATAGCCCGGGAAAAGGAGAAGGGAACCATGGAGGTCCTGCTGGTCTCGCCCATGCGGCCAATTCTCATCATCCTTGCCAAGGCTGTACCATACTTCGCCCTTTCCGTAGTGAACCTGAGCACCATACTCCTGTTGTCGGTCCATCTCCTGGGTGTACCCATCGTCGGCAGCCTTGCCCTGCTTGCAGGAATATCACTGCTGTACATTTTCGTTTCCCTTGCCCTTGGTCTCCTGATCTCCTCGGCTGTGGACTCCCAACTGGTGGCCCTCCTCATATCCGGCATGGCCCTGATGGTACCCGTCATCCTCCTGTCGGGGATGATGTTCCCGGTGGAGAACATGCCCTGGCCACTGCAACTGCTGTCCAATGCCATACCGGCGCGCTGGTACATTCTTGCGGTCAAGAAGATCATGATCAAGGGCCTCGGGTTCACTTCGGTTCTCAGGGAAACCGCCGTACTCGCCGGCATGGCAGTCTTCCTGATCACCCTCAGCCTTCAGCGATTCAAGACGAGATTGGAGTAAGCATGCTCAGGTTCCTGCTGGAAAAGGAATTCAAGCAACTCATGCGAAATGGCTTCCTGCCCCGACTGGTCGTCATATTTCCCTTCGTGATACTCCTGCTCATGCCCCTGGCTGCCGACTTCTCGGTGAAGGGCATAAACCTTTCCGTGGTTGACAACGACAGAAGTCCCTACTCCAGGCGTCTTGCTGAAAAAGCCGTCTTCTCTGGTTATTTCAGACTGGTCAGCGCACCGGATTCATACAGGGGAGCCATCCGCGGCGTGGAACTCGGGAAAGCCGACATCATCCTGGAGATACCGCCACGATTCGAAGCTTCCCTGGTGGAAGAAGGATCGGCGACTGTACGCATCGCAGCCGACACCGTGAACGGAACCAAGGGGGGGCTGGGCAGCGCCTATCTGGCATCGATTGTCGCTGATTTCTCAACGGAAATCCGGGCAGAGCTGGCACCCATCCCAGGAGCGGCACCCATCCCTGGCTTCAGCGTCATTCCGCGCTACCGCTTCAACCCACGCCTGCTGTACCCAGTCTTCATGGTTCCAGCCCTCATGGTCATGGTTCTGGCCATGGTCTGCGGTTTCCTTCCTGCCCTCAATATCGTGGGAGAAAAGGAAAGCGGCACCATAGAGCAGATCAACGTAACACCAATCAGGCGGATCGACTTCATACTGTCAAAGCTCATTCCCTACTGGGTCATCGGTTTCGTCACCCTCAGCATCTGCTTCATCGTCGCCCGCGTATTCTACGGGCTTGCCCCCTCCGGCAGCCTCGGCGTCATTTACCTCTTCGCCTTGGTCTTTGTGCTTGCCATGTCAGGCTTCGGCCTCGTCATCTCCAACTACGCCGAGACCGTCCAACAGGCCATGTTCATGATGTTCTTCTTCGTGATCACCTTCATTTTCATCAGCGGACTCTATACCCCTGTAGCCAGCATGCCCGGCTGGGCTCAGGACGCCAGCCGCTTCAGCCCCCTCAAGTACTTCATCCTGGTGATGCGTCAGGCCTACCTAAAGGGTGCGGGCTTTCCGGATATGATCGAGGCTTTTCTGGCACTCTGCGGCTTTGCGGCATTCTTCAATACCTGGGCAGTACTCAGCTACCGGAAGAGTTCGTAGCCTTGCGGAGAACCCTTAGAGAGGGACCAGCATATTGCTAACGGGGTTTGATACAGTCCTGTCGCCATCATTCACCCGTACCCCCAATCAGTCCGCGGTACCAGTGATAGTTGTCCTTGGGCATGCGCTCCAGGGTCGTCAAAAAGGCCGTTTCAGTCAGTCTCGGCGAGCAACCTTCTAGACCCCTGGGCAGAGTTTCCCAGACCGGCGCCGCACAGCCTGGTCAGCCAGCTTATCGATCTTTCTTGCATGGAGGCCTAAGCCATGTTAGGCTTCAAGTACCGCAGGATATCACCTTGTACTGTGCGCCACGCATTCCAATCATGGCATTCTGATTGTGCGCGCCTGGGTGACAAACCATGCCTGCGGAGGAGAAATACAATGGTAACGCAGCAGAATGTAGAAGTCAAAATCGGTAGCAGCCTGTTCACCGAGGAACTCTGGCTGGAAATTGCCGACAACCTGGCAGCGGCTTTCCGTATGAATCCCCTGGAGGCTGATACCCTGCGGAAAAACCGCATGGCACGCCTCGTGGCGGCCCTTCCTTTCCTGGCCGGCTGCGAAGATGCAGGTCGCACCGCCGTCGCCCATCTGGGAACTTACCTTTTATCCGTGCGCGAAACCAAACGCTGGTTCTGCGCTACCCCCGAAGACAGCTCCTCCATCATGGAGCGGCTGCGGCTCGGCTCATCCTTCAAGGGTGGCGACAAGGATATTCTGCAACGCGGCATGAGCCTCCTGGCCCTCAACATGATCAGCGACTACAAACGCGACCTGTCCGAAGACGCAGCCCTTGGCAAGTACAACCCACTGGGAGCTGGAGACTTCAAGTTCGAGGAAACTGTAGAAGAGCTCGAATGGGCCATTGCCAAGCGGCCCTGCGATGAAATGGACGAGATCATCACCGCCGGAGAAATGCCGCTGAGCTACTGGGTTGAAGGTTAAGGTTTAGATTGGGCATGCGCCATCTTGATAGATTTGTCCATGATCCGGAAGGGCTGAGGAAGCTTGTCGGGATATCTGCAGGTATTGGCGCATCAGTAATTGTTATACTTAATATTTTTACGCTTATTAAGCTAGGTTTGGAAGATCCCTTCGCATTTCTACAACGAACCGGGATAGCCGTTCTTCTCGCTTCAGGTATACTTGCCTTTCTGACTGCGGCATGGCGCTCCCGCATATCTCTGCATATACAGGTTTTCCTCTGTTTCCTTACCGCGTTACTCTCGGCCATTACCGCCAAAGGCGGCGATCTTACAAGCGCTTTACCTCTTATTCTCGGCCTGATCCTGGCCCTGGAGTATAGTTTTGGACGGCTTTCGCTCATAGCCTGGGCCGCCATCGCCTTCGTCGCATACCCGCTTGCCCTTGGCTTGGGCTATAGCCGCTTCTCTCCGGCCTACCTCAGCCAGGCGGCGGCCGGCATGCTGGGGCTTCTCTTTTTTCTTGCGCTCTTCGGTGGCATCATACTGAGGCACCGTTCCCGGCACCGCGAAGAGGCCGAGCGGCTCGAAGAGCGGGTACTGGAGCGGACCAAGGAGTTGGAGGGGCTCCTGCAGGAGCGGGCAGCTATGCTCCGGGAAATCCATCATCGGGTCAAGAACAATCTCCAGCTTATTGCAAGCCTGTTGCGCCTGGAGTCCGACCGTATCAAGGATGCTGGACAGCAACGGTCCTTCAACGCGGGCATAGCCCGGGTGGACGCCATCGCGATGGCTCACGATTCCCTCTATGCTGCGGATCGTCTGGACCTCGTTGACCTTGGCGTTTATGCGTCCAGGATCCTCCAGAACGTGAGCCAGGACTCGCTACCGCAGGTC
>MIBM01000252.1:0-2686 GCA_001830645.1 Spirochaetes bacterium RIFOXYC1_FULL_54_7 | reverse complement strand
ATTTGCCTATCCCCTATTCCCGGAACAACATCTGCAATTCCAGAAAAAGAACTGGCTTCCACCTTCACAAAGTTCCGCTTCCAGAGCGGCAAGAATGAAGGATCCTATGCCCTTGAAATCATCCTGGACCACCGGTTCCCTTACGTAATAGTCAAACGAACCGTCCCGGTACGGCGTCCCGCCCAGGCCTGCCACACTGCATATGCCACCAAGGTGCAGCTCCCCGGACTCGTCGCGGGATATCATCCGCTGGACCAGAGCATGGTAACCCGACCACGCAACCTCCAGGGCCAGCGGAATCTCTTCCGGAGGCAAGTACGCCTTTCTTGCGGCCTTGAAAAGGAAGTAGACAAACATGGCCGATGCCGAGCTTTCCAGATAATTTCGCTCCCGTGCTCCCTGGTCCAGAATCTGGAACCATAGGGAACTGGCCGGGTCCTGGACACCGCGCACTGCCCTTGAAAGCCGGAGGGTGATATCCGTCAGGGTAATACGCCAGTGATTGTAGTCTTCAGTCGATGGGAGAAAGTCCAGAATATCCACCAAAGCCATACAATACCAACCCATGGCCCGGCCCCAGAAGTGGGGAGAACAACCGGTTCCGGGCTTAGCCCATAGCTGTTTCCGGGATTCATCCCAGGCATGATGGAGCAGTCCGGTTCGGGGATCCCTGGTATGCTTCTCAACCAGCACCAGCTGGGATAGTAGATCGTTCCAGTCCTCTGAGCTCCCGAACTCCCGGGCGTAACGGGCATAGAAGGGGCCTTGCATGTACAGGCCATCCAGCCACATCTGATGGGGATAGATCTTCTTGTGCCAGAAACCTCCGGAGGCCGTTCTGGGCTGGTTCCGCAACTGGCCACGGAGTGTTTCCAGGGCGATCCTGTACTTGAGCTCGCCAGTTCCCTGGTAAAGTTCAAACAACAGCTTGCCCGGATTTATCTGGTCCAGGTTGTAGTCTTCTTCACGGTAGGAATCTATGGAACCATCCTCCCGTATCCTGGCATCCATCATGGATTGTACCCAGTCCAGATAATCCCGGCAGTCATGGGTCCGCCCCAGTTTGTAGATGCTCTGAAGGACCAGGCCATCCTCGTAATGCCAGCGGAAATCACGTGGTTGATAACGGCGCATCACAGACCGGGCCAAGCTGTCTGAAATCCGACCTGGTTCTTCTTTGATATCCATTTCCTGTTCCCGACTCCGGATAAAGAAACCGGGACACCTACCGGTTTACGGCCAGGCATCCCGGCATGTTCAAACAGTGGCAAAAGTGCCACAATCAAGTTTACTTGAGATAACCAGATTCCTTGGCCTTGGCGATACCGGCATTTTCCCAGTCCTGTCCGCCCAGCTTGTCAAATTCCTGGACCCAGGCGGTCCAGTTGGCCCTGGTCAGTTCACGCTTGCCAGTCAGGAATTCCAGAACTCCCTGCTCATAGAAGCGCTTGAGATCCGCACTGGGAGGTGGCAACGCATCCGAGCCAATTGCAGGAGTCCAGGGGCGTTCCTGCATGTCCCGCATGACTGTCAAGGCGCTCATGGTCTTGCCGGAAGTGGCAGTTTTATAGCTTGGATAGCGGGAGAGGAGTTCGATCTGCCCGTTGTAATAGACCATGTTACGCAGTTGGGTAAGAATCTGGGCTCCTGGTTTGGTCCATGCCAGCTCGGGATCGGGCAAGCCATTGGGTGTGGGCACCCCGTTTGTGTCCAAGGTATAGTTCACCCCTTTCTGGCCCCAGCCCAGGAGGTAGTATCCCTCGTCGGATGACATCCACTCCAGCAGGCGGGCAATGGCTGGTCCCTTTCCTGCGGATGCGGCCTTGGTGGAAACCGCATAGATTCTGTAGGCCTGGGTGTACACCCCGACTGACTGGTGGCCTTTCGGGCCTTTGGGAGCATTGATCACGATCCATTCACCCTGAGGGAAGTTCTTGTCGAAGGGGGCGTAATTCGATTCCGCCCCAAAGGCCGCATTCTGCTCCCTCATGATGCCGAAACGACCCTGCTTCCAGGCCGCCCTGAAATCATCTTTCTTGTAGCTTAGCCAGTTGGGATCGACGATCTTCTCGTCCATCATCTGCTTCACATATGCCAGGGCATCATGATAGGCGGGCTTCCTCACATTGAGACCTGCATCTGCCATGGTCATGTTCCAGGTACCTGCTACTCCGAAGGCTCCCATGAAGGGATCCATACGGCGTCCCAGGCCTTCCTCGAAATTGTTGATCTCTATGAAAGCGCCATAACCATAGGTATCTGCCTTGCCATTGCCATCGGGATCATCGAAGGTGAAGGCTCGCATCACCGCCATATAGTCCTCGGTTGTGACCGGCACCTTAAGCCCAAGTTTATCCAGCCAGTCCTTCCGGATCAACATGCCTTCATTCTTCGCAATGGATCCAGGCGAGGCCAGACCGTAGGATTTTCCGTTGATGGTGGTGAAAGCCTTGCTGTCACCGTCATACTGTACGGCTGTCCGGTTGGGCATCAGTGGGTAAAGCTCGTCCACGGGGGAGACCAGGCCGACGCGTACCAGATTCAGCCATGGATCCCGCCTGACCATGAACAGGTCCGGCAGAACATTGGCAGCCGCTGCCGCATTGATTTTCACATCCTGGTCGCTCTCGTTCGAGGGCAAAGCGGTAAGCTTCAGGTTGATGTTCAGCTTGTCCCTGATCAACTG
>MIBM01000251.1:12463-13603 GCA_001830645.1 Spirochaetes bacterium RIFOXYC1_FULL_54_7 | reverse complement strand
CTCTATGCCTTCCTGTCCACCCTGGGGCAGTCTGTGGGCATGATCTTCACCAAGGCTGGCTTGGGCGATTACCACCCTGTCGCCGGTACCCAGATACGGGTTTTTATGGGTATCATCGGACTGGCCATCATCTCGTTGTTTTGGGAAAAAGGCCGCAACCTCAAGCTTGCCTTGAACAACCGGCCCGGGCTGTCGGCCACCTTTGGTGGCGCTATCTTCGGTCCGTTCCTGGGCGTTGCCCTGTCCCTTTTTGCGGTCCAACGTACCAACACCGGGATTGTAAGCACCCTGCTGGGACTTACCCCGATCCTGATAATCATTCCCTCCATCCTCCTCTTCAAACAGAAGGTGAAGCCTCTTGAGATATTAGGTGCCCTGCTGGCAGTACTTGGATCGGCTGTCTTCTTCATGTAGATTCCCTACACAATTTTGCCGCAAGATTACCGCAAGATTACCGCAATCTTGCGAGCAATCTTGCGAGTAGCCTTGCGGGCTTGGCGGATTGCCCTTATGCTGTTTCCATGGCTATCACACTGTATTCAGAAGGGGCGGCACAAGAGGTGACCGGCTCCAAGCACCTGTTCGAGGTTGACGGCAAGCGCTTCCTCGTGGATTGCGGCGCCTTCCAGGGCAAGAGGGACGAGAGTGACCGCAAGAACCGGGCCCTGGTAAAGGATCCTGCTTCCATTGAAGCGGTCATCCTTACCCATGCCCACTTTGACCACTGCGGCATGCTGCCCTTGCTGGTCAAACGCGGCTTCACCGGTAACATCTACGCCACCCCGGCGACCCGTGACCTTGCAAACCTTATCATGATGGATTCCGCCCGCATCCAGGCCAGGGACGCCGAATATCTTGGCAAACAGGCAGCCAAGTCTGGCAAGACCTTTGACTGGAAGCCCCTCTACGACGAGCAGGATGCGGTTCAGGCCACGAGCCAGATCGTGACCATCTCCTATGGCAGACCCATGTACCTGCATCCAAAAGTCAGGCTGGAGTTCAGGGATGCCGGGCATATCCTTGGCTCTGCCACCGCCCATGTCACGGTTTCCGATGATGACGGGCATACCACCAGGATAGGATTTTCAGGCGATCTTGGTCGACCCGACAAACCCATAATAAAAGATCCCCAGTCCATGG
>MIBM01000251.1:0-12451 GCA_001830645.1 Spirochaetes bacterium RIFOXYC1_FULL_54_7 | reverse complement strand
ACCTCATGATAGAGAGTACCTATGGCGACAGGAGGCACGAATCCACCGTGGATGCGGAGGATAGGCTGGCCAAGGTTGTCAACGACACTGTAAAACGGGGTGGCAAGATAATCATTCCAGCCTTTGCCGTGGAGCGGACCCAGGAACTGATCTACCACTTTCACATGTTGGTTGACCAGGGCCGCATCCCCAAGATACCCATCTGGGTCGACTCACCCATGGCTACCAGTGCTACGAGCATCTTCCAGGTGCACCCCGAGTGTTTTGACAAGGAGACCAACGAGGCTTTCATAAAGCACCACAAGAATCCCTTCGGTTTCAACGAGTTGCAGTTCTCCCGTTCCGTGGATGATTCCAAGATGCTCAACCGCATGGAAGGGCCGGCCATCATCATGTCAGCCGATGGTATGTGCGAAGCCGGCCGGATACAGCATCATCTGATCCACAATATCCAGGATCCGCGCAATACCATCCTTGTTGTCGGTTATATGGCTGCCCAGACCTTGGGGAGGCGCATACGGGACGGGCAGAAGGAAGTAAGGATATTCGGGGATCTGTACAGGGTTGGAGCCCAGGTCGAGGAGATAAAAGCCTTCAGTGCCCATGCGGATTACCAGGAGTGCTGGGACTGGATGAGCACCATGGATCTGTCGGCCCTGAAAACGGTATTCCTGGTCCACGGTGAAGGTGAATCGATCACCACATTCCAGTCCTTCCTGACCAGCAAGGGCCTCAAGGATGTGAAGATTGTGGAATACGGACAGAAGTATCGGCTATAACCTGTAATCAGACCATGTTGTCGAGCTTCGAGACCCGTTGTTGATGGCGGCCGCCCTCGAAGCTTGTTGTCATGTACATGTGCACAATGTCCATCACTGGAAGCGCATAGCGATTCCTGCCCCCCAGGGCAATGAAATTGGCATTGTTGTGCCGCTTGGCCATCTCTGCGGTAAAAAGATCGAACACAGGAGCACAGCGTATGCCCTTTACCTTGTTGGCTGCAATGGAGATGCCTATGCCTGTGCCGCAACATAGGATTCCGAAATCGAAGCCCCCCTCAAGGAAGCGCTCGGACGCCTTGAGGGCAATATCCGGATAATCCACCGAGGCAGGGGTGTCTACCCCAAGATTGGTAACGGTGTGGCCTTCTGCTGTGAGGACATTGACAATGGATTGCTTGAGTTCGATTGCGCCATGATCGTTGGCAATAAGTATGTTCATGCAGTGCTCCTGGTTAACTGTACCCGGCGGGCATGGTTCATGATAGCATGGGTGAACCGGACTGATCCAGCATGTTTAACGTTCAAGCTCCGCACTGTTGCTTGCGGTACTATTGTATTTTGCCTTTTCATAACTCCTTATGGCGCCGATATTCTAAGGGATTATCACTGTACCCTCCGTGCCGGATTGGGCGGAGTCCTTCAGGAGAAGTAGCCCATGCGCAAGGGAATCATTGTCATAGTCTTGATAGCCGCCTCGTATTTCGTCTTCCCCCAGGAAGCCACGGCTGCCGACCTTCCGTCCGGACAGGCTCCGGCAAGGGTTCCCAGTGCCTATGAGATTCTGGGCTTGGTACCCGCGGCGGACGAATCCCCTGTTTTTGGCTCCCAGGCAGAGATCGAATCAGCCCGTGACCCGGAGTCTAAAATGCCGGTCCAAATGGAAGACCAGACCGTGGATACCACTGAGGAGTTGGCTGATATTGATGAGTCGGCTACCGAGGTCGTCGGCGAATTGGAAGAAAACACTGTCGATCCGCTGGCCGCGGAGCCTGAGGTGGAGCCTGAAGTTGAGCCCGTCGAAGCCGGACCACTGACCGTGGAACCTGAGGTGGAGCCTGAGGTGGAGCCTGAGGTGGAGCCTGAGGTGGAGCCTGAAGTTGAGCCCGTCGAAGCCGGACCACTGACCGTGGAGCCTGAGGTGGAGCCGGAGGAAGAACCTCTGGTTGACGAGCGCACAGTTCCGGAAGGCGAGGCTGGACTGGAAGCAGATGGGGTTGCCCCTGACACTTCTGATCTTGTAGAACCCCAGGAAGAGGCTGCCATGGATGCTTCGGTCGATGTTGCCGAAGAGTCATCCGAGGAGTCATCCGAAGAGTCATCCGAAGATGCCCTTATTGCCGAGATCCAGCGTTTGCTTGAGGAACGCAAGCTACTCAATGACACAATAAGCGGATTGAAGGAAGAGAACGAGCTTCTGGCAGCCAAGGCTGAGGAAACAGACTATTACAAAGGCTTGGCAGAGAGTATGGCCCTGAGGATTGCAGACCTGGAGGCCCAGCTTGCTGAAACCGAACTGGCTCTGGCCGAATCCAGTGATGCCTTGCTTCTGGCCGAGGCTGATCTTGAAGCGTATGACGAAACCGTTGAGGGTCTGGAGTCATCCCTTGAAGTTTCAGAAACCAGTCTGAAGGATACCCGGGCCTATCTGGATATCCTTCGGGATGAGTTGGCAAAAGCCAAGAACCAGGTCGATTCTGCAATCACCGCTGGTGTGACTCCTGCAGACGGCAAGCTTGATGCCCTCGTGGCAGAGCGGGATGCCGCCCTGACAGCCAGGGTCCAGGCAGAGGCAGCGCGCAGGACTGCGGAAGCAGCGCGTACCGCTGCCGAAGTGTCCAGAGCTGCAACCGAGGCAGCTCTGGCTGAGGCTCTTGAATCGGGTATCGTCGTGGTCGCCTCTGGAAAAGCTACCCGGGAAGCAGGGAACGGCTACCTGAGTGGCTGGAGTCTGGATACCTCCCGTTTTACGAAGGTCATCCGCTCCGATCTTTCGGACTCGGCTGCCCGGATGGGTTCCTGGGTCATACAGGGAGCCGGAGCCAGGCAGACCGATGCCAGCCAGTATTTCTCGCGCCTTGAACTACCCCTTGCCCAGAACGGGAAGCCCCTGCTGTACAGTTTCAAGGCCAGGGCAACTGGCACGGGCTGGGTAGGCTTGGGCCTGCATTTCTTTGTAGAAGATGTAGTGAAACGCCGGGGTTATGGCGAGGGCAAGAGCCTGCTCATCTGGTTTACCCGGGACCAGGCTGCACGGGGAGTGGATACCACCTATCTACAGCTGTACCGTTCTGACAACGATGTAGTGATGGAACGCATGTTCGATGCGGCTATTGGTGACAGCATCGTTGTCTGGCGCACGGTGGATATCGTGTACGACCCGGTGGCCGAGTATGTTGCTGTTTCGGTTGATGGAGTCCTGCGCATCGTGTACAAGACCTTCTTTGGCCGGACTTCCGGTGCTACCATGGCCTTGCGTACCCTTGGCGGTGGCGTGGAATTCGCGGACTTCTCGGTACGTGGTGAATAGCACCGGGCAGGGCTCGCGGCTCCATCCGCCGCCTTCTGCGCTGCTCTGACTGGAGTATACAGTGCCCTACGAACTGGAAGGTAAACTGGTGGTGGGCGTCTCGTCCACGGCCCTCTTCGATCTGTCCATGGAAGATGACATCTTCGAGACCCAGGGTATCGAAGCCTACAAGCGCTACCAGGAACTGAACCGCCACGTCCCCCTGGCCAAGGGTGTGGCCTTTCCTTTTATCCGGCGCTTCCTGAACCTGAACAACATCTTCCCGGACCAGCAACCGGTTGAGGTAGTGGTGCTGTCCAAGAACAGCCCCGAGACGGGAATACGGACCTTCCACTCCATCAAGGAATATGGCCTTGGCATCTGCCGGGCGGTGTTCACTTCAGGCAGTCCTGCCTACAAGTATATCCCGGCCTTCAATATCTCCCTCTTCCTGAGCACCGATCCTGATGATGTAAAGGATGCCATAGACCGGAACTACCCGGCTGGCAGGGTATTGTCAACCACTGTGGTGGACGACGAGGGTGATGATGAGCTGCGGATAGCCTTCGACTTTGACGGGGTCCTTGCGGACGACGAATCGGAGAAGGTCTTCAAGGAGACCGATAGGCTGGACCTGTTTTACAAGCATGAGGTGGACAACATCGACAGGCCCATGAATCCGGGCCTCCTGATGGACTTCTTCAAGCGCCTGGCCTACCTGCAGGAACTGGAAACAGGGAAGGCAAAACATGAACCCGGATACCGCAAGGTGCTGAAGACTTCCATCATAACCGCCCGCAGCGCCCCGTCCCACGAGCGGGCCATAAACACCCTGAAAAGTTGGCATGTGACGGTAGATGAGATGTTCTTCCTGGGCGGCATAGAGAAGAAGCGCATCCTTCAGATACTGCGGCCCCACCTCTTTGTTGACGACCAGCTTACCCACCTGTCCATGGACCTGCGGGACGTACCCCTGGTGCACATACCCTTCGGGGTGGCCAACGTGCCTGTCAAGACTGAGCCCCAGCCGGGGGGGCTCTGGGACGGGCAGGGGTAAGGATAAATGGCATTTTGGTGCTGCTTGTCGTTTTTCTGATCTCCGGCTGTAACTTGATGGACCCTTCAGAGCCCGGAAGCCATGAGCTTTGGACCCAGAGATGGCTGGTACGCTATGCCAGCCCACCGCCTGTCCGCAGCCCTGATTGGTGGGTATACCCTACAGAACCTTGTTACGGTGTACGGTGGTGGTGGAATCGATTTTACCCCCAATAAATACGGTTACTCATGTTTGGTGATATTGGCCTCATCCCATTTCAGGCGCAATTCGGGCTCCTGTATCACTGGTAGGCTCTTCCGGCTTTTCCCCCCCCTCGTAGTGACTGAGCAGATACCAATATAAACTAAGGGAGACTATCTGTATGTTCCCCTGGAGAGTACCAGCAGCGCCTCAAGTCCGACACCATCCATATTCTGCGTCCTTTTCCGGATATCTCTGTCTATATGGTTAGTATGACTCAATTACCACGAGAGGGAGGACATTCACATATGAATGAGCTGAAAAAGAAGAGTATCCGTCAGGCTGTCAGGGACAGTTATGGCAAGATAGCGGAATCCAGAACCCCAAGCCGCAATTGTCCGGGAGACGGTTGCTGCGGTAGCTCCAATTCCGATAGCGCGGAAGGGATATCGCTGGCCTTGGGCTATTCCGGGGAAGAGGTACAGGCCGTACCTGGTTCTGAAACAGGGCGGAAGGCTGGCGCTATTGGACTTTGTGGCATTTGCCATTCTTCCTGAGGAAGCGAAGAAGGATATGAGGATGCATACGGGTTGCTTTGCCGGTGCATCAATGATCTCCGAACTTGAAGACCTTCTGCGGGATAGCGTCACAGCAAGCTGACTGACCAAAAGTCAGCCGGCGAACTGAAGCGCTGAATCCGGTATACTAGGACTTGGGACTCGATTCGCTGCACCTACGCACCCGCTGCTTTCCCGTGCCGGGAATCCGCTCGATCAAACCACGCGCCTCCAGATCGAGTTTCACCGTTGTAACCCACCAAGTGGGAGAAGTGGTGTTCAGCAGTTCCTGTGCCAGATGGGGCCTCACCGCCTGGCTGAGATCGGCAAACGCTATTCCCGCCTCCCTGGCTGGAATCACCTGCAACAAGGCCGTGCGATATGCCTCATACGTCGCCTTTGTCACCCTGGTTCCGTTTTTGTTCGGGTCAGGGTGTAGAGCCTGAAAGATTTCAGCTTGACTCATTCGCATACCCTCCATACAAATGTGTAGCTTATATAGTACTTCGTACGTCTATATTCTATTTATTAGTTTAATACTTAAGAAATCCACCTGCTTTGCAGGTGGTCAGTTCCTAAACGGCTTTGCCTGCAAAAATTCTTTGATTTCGTTTTCGTTAATAAATGGCTCTGTAGAAACTAGTTTTAAAGCCCCCTTTGGGGGCTGATTCAAGCCACCTGCTTTGCAGGTGGTTGTTGACTTGTAATATTAAAAACCATGCTTGTCAAAGGAATTATCATTAGGAGGCATTGAAAACCAGGCTCTTATTTGTCTTGACAGCAGGAGGTTGCCATATGAGTACTGGAGTAGATGGTTTTACCTTCATGCGTAGCCGGACCATTGGCCATACATGTATTACAGGAATGATAAGCCGGGGGTGCGGACTTTTTCTAAGATAACCAGACTGCTATCCCAAGACGCAATCGGTACTGAATCGGGCTCAGGATGCCAGCGCCAGATTTTCAGATTTTATGATTATAAAAAAAACCTGATTGAAATTGGTGAACGAATGGACTATGTTGCATATCGTCTGTAACAGCTACTGGAACGTCAGACAGCTTAAAGGGGCATGAATGAAAACAATATTTTCACATGTAAACATCATAAGCAGAAACTGGAAAAAATTGGCTGATTTCTATATCCAGGTATTTGATTGCATACCCAAACCTCCAGAAAGAAATCTTTCAGGTAAATGGGTTGATGAATTAACGGATTTACCTAATGCACAGATAAAAGGAATGCATTTGCTTCTTCCAGGCTATGACATAGATGGTCCCACTTTAGAAATTTTCGAATATAATGAAAACATAGGTAATTCTGGTAAGAAGATTAACCTGGAAGGTTTTGGTCATATCGCCTTTACTGTAGAAGATGTTGAGCAAAGGCTGAATATTCTATTAGAACATGGTGGTTCTGCAGTAGGGGAACTGATAGATGCAGAAATTGATGGGGTAGGTAAGATAACGGTTGTTTATGCGAAAGATCCTGAAGGCAATATTATAGAGATTCAAAAATGGGACTAAAAAGACCACAACATATAACAGGGCAAAGAGACAGTGTCGTTTTGCTCTCTGGCCTTCGGCACATTCGGCATTCGCCGAACATCATATATGCCTGGAAACATCAGACGACATTTTTGGAGGTGAATTATGCATAATCTTATCAGGCTACTAACAACAATAGGTAGTGTTATTACAATCGGGTTTGGAGCCTGGCATTTTTTTGTACCTGGAATCTGGAACTGGTACTCGTATATCGATGCTAACGCGCCGGAATTAGTAATAGCTATCCGAGCCATTAATGCTTTCTTCTCTTTATCCTTGGTTTTATTCGGTACTATTAATATTTTAATAATATATTTAAATTACTCAAACCGTATTTCTGTCATTATTGTACTTTTGTCCTCAATTGTATTGTGGATTACGAGAGTATCTTTTCAGATTATTTATCCACAAGGTTCGATGAATTCAATGATTCAATATGGGATGTTGATTTCCTTCCTGCTGGTTGCGTTTTTTTATATAATTTCTTTATTCCTGTTTGTATTTGATAAGAATATAGCATAAAAACCAGGGGATGACATTTTGCGTAGAAAAGGAATAAACCTATGCGTATGCCAGAAAAAATAGTAGCAAGTATGTTTGCCCCATGTGGAATGAACTGCATGGTATGCTATGTTCATCTGAAAAAGAAAAAGCCATGTAATGGTTGTCTCTGTGATGATACAGATAAACCAGAAAGATGTAAGGTTTGTGAAATAAAGAATTGTGCAAAAGAAAAAGGATTTATCTATTGTTATCATTGTGCGGATTTCCCGTGCAAAAGAATATCGAATCTTGAAAAAAGTTATCAAAAAAGATATCAGGTAAGCTTGATAGATAACAGTAAAACAATAATGGCTAATGGTTTTGAGTACTTTTTTGAAAAGGAAAAAGAACGATGGCAGTGTACGGAATGCGGAGGAGTTGTGTCTCTGCATGACAAGGAATGCTCAGAATGCGGTGGAAAAGTATAAGAGTTGGAATAATTGTCGTCTGACTGCGAGTATCTCCGAAAGGTTTAGTACAGGGGGAGCGTAAAAGGGTAGAAAGAATCAGGGACCTGTCTTGACCTGGAGGGGATAATGGCCTTACTGAGTGAGAGTATATGGAAAGAGTATAGAGCTAAAATTCTTCAATTTGTCAGAAGCCGGGTCGGCGATTCCAGTATAGCGGAGGACATAACCCAGGATGTTTTTGTCAGGATGTTCCAGAAAATCGGTTCTCTCAAATCGGAAGACAAATTGCAGGCTTGGCAATACCAGATCGCGAGAAACGCCATTATAGATTATTATCGTTCCAAGAAACCCTTGGTTGGACTTCCGGAACTACCCCAGCCAGAGGAAGATGCTGGTACCAAGGCGCAAAAAGAGCTGTCTGAATGTCTCCTGCCCATGATTAAGAAACTGCCCGCAAGATACCAGGAACCAATTATCCAGTACGAGATGGATGGGAAGACTCATAAGGACATTTCCTTGAGTCTGGGTATTTCGATATCAGGTTCCAAATCCAGGGTGCAGCGTGGTCGTGCCAAGTTGAAGGAAATGTTTCTGGACTGCTGCCAATTTGAGTTTGATCATAGAGGTCAAGTAACCGATTACCAACCAAGGCAAAAATCCTGCAAAGACTGTAATTGAACATTTTCTGCGTCCTTTTCCACCCATCTCCGTCTATATAGTGAGTGTGACTCAATAACCATGAGAGGGAGGACATTCGTATGAATGAGCTGGAAAAGAAGAGTATCCGTCAGGCTGTCAGGGACAGCTATGGCAAGATAGCGGAATCCAAAACCCCGGGCTGCAACTGTCAGGGTGAAGCTTGTTGCGGTAGTTCCAATTCAGGAAGCGCGGAAGGGATATCTATGGCTTTAGGCTATTCCGGGGAAGAGGTACATGCCGTACCCGATGGCTCCAATATGGGGCTTGGCTGCGGGAATCCACAGGCTATTGCGGGACTGAAAACCGGGGAAACTGTACTTGATCTGGGCAGTGGTGGAGGTTTTGACGCGTTTCTGGCGGCTCGGCAGATTGGTGAATCGGGGAAAGTCATCGGAGTAGACATGACCCCTGAAATGATATCCAGATCGAGAGCCAATGCTGAAAACGGAGGGATGCTTTGCCGGTGCGTCAATGATTTCCGAAGTTGAAGACCTGCTGCGGATGACTGGGTTTGAACAGATACGTGTAACGCCAATAGACCACAGCAGGTCCTTCATGCGCGAATGGATTCCCGGGATGGATATCACCGAGTACGCCGTTTCAGCCTCGATCGAAGCGGTAAAGCCTTTCAGGGACGGATCAAAAGGTTTGACCGGAATTCGGGTAGCGAAAAGTCCGGGATCTTCCGGGTCAGGTTGCTGCGGAGGGCCGGCCACAACCGGGGTCGAAGCCTGCTGCGCTCTGGATGCCAAGGAGAAGGCAAGGGGCAAGGCCGGCTGTGGCTGCAACAGTCCCGCGCCCGGACCAGAAAAAACCAAGGTGACTTGTTGTTGAACCCAGGGGAAGAGCAGGTATCGCCCTGAAATGCTTATAGGGGGGCTGAGGTTCTGAACGGAAAGCTGAGTGCCCGGAGGGTGAGGAAATTTATTGTAAAGGCCAGGGCAGGTAGCGGTTAGGTAGGGTAATTACCAGAGGCTGACAACGGGCGCCAATCGACTGGCTCCCGTTGCAAGCTCTGGATGTTGTACTGGCTCCAGGTCTTACTTGCTCTTGGCCGATCTGATTATCTCATCGTAGCTTGTTTTTGTATCCTGCTCGATTTGCCAGAGTTCAATAGGACCTAAATAGATTGGTTTGAGGATAAGTGTCGGGGCAAGTTGCTCGACAACAAAGTATCCACGACAGTAGGAGAAGCCATCGGGATAGTTTCGCTGGATATAGTCGATCATGCTGCCGGCTTCGATATGCAGGGGCTAGACACCGTTCTCGGTCAGAACGGAGGAAGAATACCGGGTCCTGCCATGCCATTCGGAAATTGCGTGCATCATGAAGACGACATATTTGCTGTCAGCCGAAGGCGTGCCTCTGCCTGTTGCTAGATTGAGTAATGCCTCACCGAAAATTGCTTGGACAAGGGCATTGTTCAGCTCTGCTTCCACTGTGGGGGTTGGCAGCTTGAAGGTCTTTTCTGATACTTTCCGTTTCTGTTATCAATTACTGATATAAGTTTGCGGCTCGGAGTTTGGTAGCGGACGTTGTGGAGAACATCTCCTTGATTTCCTCTTGAGTCTTCGGCGTTGTTACGTAGGATATGGCCAGTTTTACCATTACAAGTGCTGTGACGAAGATTCTGGTTTTCATGTTTCCGGCGCCATAGGAGGAGAATAGAACAGCGCTTAAACAGGACTCTGTGGACCATCTGTAGCACAGGAGGTACATTTAGTGGATAACGATATCCCTGATATTCAACAACTTGGGGGCATGATGAACGGATGGGGCTGAGAGCCATTGATTCTGAGAGAGAAGCGGCTGTATTTGAGGTTGAGAGGATTGTATGGAACATAGAAACGTGACATGTAGAGTTTTTTCTTCTTTTGAAGAAGAGGCGGAAGCAGAATACCTGCGCAGGTCAGAACAGTCTCCGGAAGATTGGATCAATGAGTTTGCCATTTTACAGGAACGCTGCTGGGGAGAAAAATGGACCAGTCAAACGATAGTGCCGGTATTTGTGCGCTCTACTTATGCGGCTATCGCCAATCGATTACGTGTTTTTTACCGATCTATGGGTATTACTGGAAACCCTGGGTCACAACAGATCCAAAACAACTGAAACATACACCCTTGTATCCCCGAAGCTCATCTGTAAGGAAGTCTGGGTAGGATTGCTAATTACGCTTGACGTTATTATCTCATCGAGTTACTATCTAGCATGATTGTATCTTTTAATGATAAGGAAGCCAGAAAGATATGGGATGGTTTTTACTCCAAAAGGTATCCGAAGGAGATCCAGCGGATTGGTTTGAGGAAACTGGTTCTGATTCATAGGGCAAAAGACATACTTGATTTAAGGGTTCCCCCAGGGAGCAGGTTGGAGCAATTATCCGGCGATAGGAAAGGGCAGTACAGCATCAGGATAAATGACCAATGGAGGATCTGCTTCTACTGGAATAATGGTGCCGCAAGTGAAGTTGAAATAGCCGACTATCACTGATAGAGGAGTTTGTTATGGAAAGAATACCATCAGTCACCCCAGGGGAAATTCTACTGGAAGAATTTCTCATACCCATGAATATTACAGCCTACCGCTTGGCAAAGGACACCAAGGTTCCTGCTACAAGAATTTCCGAAATTCTCAAAGGAAACCGCAAGATAACTGCTGATACAGCTTTGCGATTCTCGAAGTATTTTGGCAATTCTGCCGATTTCTGGCTTGGAATCCAGGATGAATATGATCTGCGGGAAGAAAAAAAGAAGATAGCGGATGAATTGGAGATGATTCAACAGGTAAAAGCATCATAAAGGATTTCCAAGTGTCCCATGACCGGGCGTATATGAATCCTGTCCCAGGGGGAGCGCCGGTATCGCCCCCGGCCCGCCTGCGCGGCTCTGGGGCCGGGCCCGGACCGCAGGGGAGGGACCGGCCTTCACGCAAGGCGGACCGTAGGGCCGGGGCCGGGGGAAGACCGGCACGGGGGGCCAGGCGGGTAAGCGCGTGCTGACAATGGGTGAATACTGGCTGACTTGAAATAAAACGGCCCCCCGGTGTGTTCCGGGGGGCCGCAGTTTTTGACTGGGCCTGGCAGGCGGGATCAGGGGACTCTGCCTGCCAGGGGTTTGCCTGCCCCAGGCTCAGACCTTGCGGGCGGCGTATTTTGTATGCAGGAGTTCGTGGCTCAGGTGTCCCAGGGGGCTGCCGAGGAACTCGGTGTAGAGTGTGGAGATGGCGGGGTTCTCGTGGCTCTTGCGGATGGGCAGGCGGCGGTCTTCGGTATAGACGGCTTCCTGCCTGGCGTTGCGTTTGTTCTGGTTCACACGGACGGGCTGGCCGCCGCCGCCTATGCAGCCCCCGGGGCAGGTCATGACTTCCACGAAGGCGTAGGGACTTGTACCTGCGGCTATTTCTTCCAGGACCACCCGTGCATTCTTGAGGGTGTGGGCCACGGCTACCTGGATCTTGGTGCCGTCCATGTCCAGTTCGGCACTTTTGAGGCCTTCCATGCCCCGGGTAACGGCGAGCTCCATGACGGGGAAGGGTTTCTTGGTGACCAGTTCGTAGGCGGTACGGACCGCGGCTTCCATGACGCCACCGGTGGTGCCGAAGATGGTGGCCGCGCCGGTGGAGGCTCCCAGGGGATCGTCGAACTCTTCTTCCGGCAGGATTTCGAAGTCCAGGCCTGCCCGGTGTATCATCCTGGCCAGTTCCCTGGTGGTCAGGGCTATATCCACGTCATAGAAGCTGGGGTGGTGTTTGCCTTTCTCCTTCCACCAGGCCCAGGCGTCCCGCATCTCGGGGCGTTTGGCTTCGAACTTCTTGGCGGTGCAGGGCATGATGGACACGACGGTGATCTTGGAGGGGTCGATGCCGGCCTTCTGGGCCCAGTAGGTCTTGGCCAGGGCGCCGAACATCTGCTGGGGGCTCTTGCAGCTGGACAGGTGGGGAAGGAGGCTGGGGTAGAAGGTCTCGATGAAACTGATCCACCCCGGGGAGCAGGAAGTGATCATGGGCAGCTTTCCGCCTTTGGTCAGGCGCTGGATGAGCTCGCTGCCTTCTTCCATGATGGTGAGGTCCGCGGTGAACTGGGTGTCGAAGACTTTGTCAAAGCCCAGGCGGCGCAGGGCCGCGGCCATCTTGCCGGTTACCAGGCTGCCTGGCTTCATGCCCAGGGCTTCTC
>MIBM01000250.1:8225-9233 GCA_001830645.1 Spirochaetes bacterium RIFOXYC1_FULL_54_7 | reverse complement strand
GTTTTCCTTTTTCATGCGTTTGTCTGCAAGGCGTCCGCGCTCCTCGGCGCTAAGGGCAAGGATCGCCGTGCCTTCCATCCTGAACAGCTCGCCGTCCATCGCTGCCAGGCGGCAGGCCAGCCGCTCAGCAGCACCATCCACCCCGAAGACAAGCTCGGCCAGCTCGGCCAGGCCCACTTCCGTACCGGCAGTCATCTCCCAGGCGGTTTCGAAGTCACCCGTGCCCGCAGGGGAGGGTAACTTCTGGTGGGGGCCGGGGTGAATAAGCTCGACATCCTTGTCCCGGACCCTGGCACTCTGGCCTTGCTGGAGGTCAAGGACCAGCCGGTCGCCATCGCGGGTGGAGATTGCTGGTTTACCCTTGAAAAAAACGATTGCTCCGGTCGGTATCATGTAGGTCCTTTCGCTGGCACCAAGCATTATATGGGTACCTGCATAGAGTCGCAATGCACCGGAGCCTCTGCTGTAACAGTATTCTGTTCGTGGTTCACCTTGGCTCCGGCTTGACGAAACCTCTGTTTCGGGTATCTTTATCTAATCATACGGGAGGAATCAACATGATTGCACTGTTGGTCGGTATTGTATTCATTGCTTTTGCTGTATTCGCCTGCCTTCCCGGTCCCCTTGCGTGGTGGCAGGATGTTTTGGCTTTCCTGCGCGGTTCCCTGCCAGTGATGGCCGCCTTTATCGGTCTCATAGCCGTGTTCATCGGTGTTGCCGACATAAAGGATCGCGTGGAAGCCAAAAAGGAAGAAGAAGAAGAGGCCAAGGCTGGAAAGACTGAATGATTTCCATGTATTCCGGGCTTCTTTTATGAACGATGGCCACATGCAGACAATGTTCCCGGCTGCGATACTTGACATGATATGCGTAGTATGGGAATATACCGCTCGCCATTTCAGGTCAGGAATTCAACGCAAGGTGAAGGTATAGCTCCATGAAGACCGTATTCGTTAAACCCGCTGAAGTAACCCGCGACTGGTTCATCATTGATGCCCAGGGACAGCG
>MIBM01000250.1:2469-8117 GCA_001830645.1 Spirochaetes bacterium RIFOXYC1_FULL_54_7 | reverse complement strand
CCAGGTAGAAGTCAGTGGTCGCAAGCGCGAGAACAAGCTGTACTATCATCATACCGGCTATGCAGGGGGCCTCAAGAAGACCACCTTTGCCAAGCTGATTGATAGACACCCGGCTGATCCGCTCGAGATGGCCATCCGTGGCATGTTGCCCAAGGGTCCCCTTGGTCGCAAGCTTGCACTCAACTGCAAGGTGTATGCCGGCCCCGATCATCCGCACACGGCTCAGCAGCCCGTGGCCATCGAAGTCTAAGTGAGGTCCGCAATGATAAGCAATCTGGGTATCGGTACCGGCCGACGCAAAACCGCGGTAGCCCGCGTGTATCTCCGTGAAGGCAGCGGGAAAATTCTGGTCAATGGCCTTGAGCTGGACAAGTATTTCCCCATCGCCGAAACCGCAGGGAATGTACGCCAGCCCCTCGTCGTCACCGCCAATGAAAACAAGTTCGATATCGTGATCAATGTATGTGGTGGCGGGCCCAATGGCCAGGCCGGCGCCTGCAAGCATGGTATCGCCAGGGCTCTCAGCCAGGTGGATCCCGCATCCAGCATCTCGCTCCACAGGAACGGCATGCTTACCCGCGATCCTCGTATGGTGGAGCGCAAGAAGTACGGACAGCGCGGAGCCCGCAGGCGCTTCCAGTTCTCCAAGCGCTAAAAAGCCGGACAGCGAGGCCCTATGGCCCGTGTCGTTTCAATCGAAGAGGGAGCCAGTGGGGTCGCGAAAGCGGCTACCGCCGAAGGCTCCCTTTTTGTATTCCGGACCTCCTACCTTGAACCTGCTTGCTCCTGCTGTGGTATCGACCGGATCCCTGAGCTGTCACCCGGGGATGAGATCGGGGAGGGGCTTCTGTGTGTCCTGATCGATGTAATGACTGCGGAACACCGCGCTGTCTACCTGCTGGCCAGGGCCGAACAGTTCCGAAGGGGGCTTGAACGGAAACTACTAAACAAGAAACTGCCGGCAAGTGCGGTAGGCATGGCTCTGGACCGACTCGAGTCCGAAGGCCTGCTGTCTGACCTGCGGTATGCCGAGGCCTGGATGCGCCAGCGTGTCCGCAGGCATCCCGAGGGACCGCGCAGCCTGGCTGCCGCCCTTGCATCCAGGGGAGTGGGAAGGGAGGAATCACGGGAGGCTGTGGCTGTCTTCTTTGATGAATCCAGGCGCTTTGGCCTGCTGGCAGGAGCAGCTACCATGCTCGAACAGAAGCTTAAGGATCCAGCAAGCCTCCGGCTACGATTGGTCGAACTTGGCTGGCGTGCAGCCGAAATTTCAGAGTACCTGTTGTCATGTTCAAGCGATGCTTGACATTCCTTCACCTTTCTTGCAGAATACTTGAAATACATACCGTCCAGGGAGATTCATGATGGATGACGATATTCTGACCATAGAAGAAGTAGCCAAGTATCTTCGTGTGTCGGAGAGGACTGTGTACGATTGGGCCCAGAAGGGCGAGATACCTGCTGGCAAGATCGGCACCGTGTGGCGCTTCAAGAAAAGCGAGATAGAGCGTTGGGTCAACGAGCGACTTTCTTCAAACAAACCCGTGGCATCTATACACCCTGTCCGCATGCGCAACGTGCTTTCACCGGACCGTGTAGTCTTCCTTGACTACAGCCGCAAGCGCGATGCCCTTGTGGCCCTGGCCGAGCGCCTTGCTTCTGCTCCCCAGATAAAGAACAAACATGAATTATCCGCCGAGATACTCAGGCGTGAAGATCTCATGAGCACCGCTATTGGTCGTGGCATAGCCATACCCCATGTGCGCTTGTCCAGTGTCACCGACCTGGTGGTGGCCGTAGGTGTAAGCCGTTGCGACATTCAGGACTTCAATCCCTTTGACGACCAGCCAGTCAAGCTTCTGTTCATGATAGCCGCCGCGTACAACCAGCATGCCTACTACCTGCAGACCTTGTCATACTTCAGTGCAAAGCTGAAGAGTAACGAGCTGCGTTCCGGCATCCTGACCTGTGCCGACCCTGCTGCGGCCTATGAATTGCTTATAGCCCAGGACGAAGACTGAAAACCTTGACCCGGTAGCAGCCTGCCAGGGCTACCGGGGTCTTGATGGAGTATGTCATGCCGAGACTTATCAGGACCGAGCGCGGTGTTTACCTTGGCGATAATCCTACCAAACCATTAGCTAAAATCGATTTCAGCCGGTCAAATGACGGAATTATCGTCATCCAGCATACCTTCGTATCCGAGTCCCTGAAGGGTCAGGGGGTCGGAAGGGTGCTGGTGCAGGAAGTGATTGCCATTGCACGGGAAAAGCAACTCAAAATCCTGCCCCTGTGTCCCTTCGCCCGTAGAGTTATGGCTGGGGATGAAGCCTGTCGTGACATACTTGTCGAATTGCCTGCAGGAGACTGAAGTATGATTACCTCGCTGCTCCATGAGGTTTCAAAGGCTTAAGCGCGTTGCGGCCTCGGCTTGACCTGTGGTAGTATTTGACGCCAGTTGTACCTGGCAGGCTGTTGAAAATCGCGTATGCGATTGTTCAGAATCCTGTTAATCCATTACAAGAACGAGGTGCCAGCCCGTGTTCCTAAAAAGCCTCGAAATATTCGGTTTCAAGAGTTTCGCTGACCGCATAAAAGTCGATTTTTCATCCGGCATCTCGGCCTTGCTTGGACCCAACGGCTGCGGCAAGTCCAATGTCGTAGACGCCATCAAATGGGTGGTGGGCGAGCAGTCGGCCAGGTCCCTGCGTGCTGAATCCATGGAAGACATCATCTTCAACGGCACGGAGACCCGCAAGGCTCTCAATATCGCAGAGGTAACCCTTACCATTTCCAATGAAGAGGGTGTGTTGCTTCTGGATGTGCCTGAAATTTCTATAAAGCGTCGTCTGTACCGCTCAGGGGAGAGTGAATACTACATCAACAACCAGCCAGCCAGGCTCAAGGAACTGCGTGAGCTGTTCTGGGATACAGGCATTGGCAAGAGTGCCTACTCGGTGATGGAACAGGGGCGTATCGACCAGATCCTGTCCAGCAAGCCCGAGGAAAGGCGTTACCTCTTCGAGGAGGCCGCGGGTATCACCAAGCACAAGGCCCGGTCCCGGGAGGCCGAGCTTAAGCTTGAGCGTACCGAGGAGAACATGCGCCAGGTTGACGGCATCCTGGCCGAGGTCAAGCGCAGCCACGATACCCTCAAGGTCCAGGCTGAGAAGACCCTGCGCTACAGGGCTTTGCGGGACGATATCTTCAACGCCGAATTGGACCTGCACCTCCTGCGCCTCCGGGGCTTTGTAAACGAGAAGGAACGCAGGGACACTGACCTCACTACCAAGACCGTGGATCGTGATGGTGTGAAGAAACAGATTGATGACATCAATCTGTCCCTGGAAGAGAACCTGGACATTGTCAACGACCTGGAAGCCAAGCTTGTTGATGTACAGAAGACGGTGTACGGCCTGGCTGTGGAGCGGGTAGGCAAGGAAAAGGAGCGCAAGCTCCTGACCGAGCGGGTGGTAGAGGCCAAGGGCAAGATAGACCAGGCCAGGCTGAAGATGAAGGCCCTGGCTGAGAAGCTGGAGTCCCTCCGGGAAGATGAAGACGAGAAGCAGGAGATCCTGCGGGGCCACAAGGGCAGGATTGCCGAGATAGAGAAGAACATCCAGGGTTTCGAGGCAAACATTCATTCCGCCGAGGATAGGGTGAGGGCCAACGAGGCCGGCATAGTCAAGGCTGACAAGGAAATAGTCGACTTCGAGAAGGAAGCCATAGCCGTCCAGGCGGAACTGGATGCGGTTACCGACGACATAGTCAGGGAGCTGGATGCCAGGTTGCGCGAGATTGGCTACTCAGCCAGCGAACGCAAAGCAGCCGAAGAGGCCATAGAATCCTTGATTGCCGGCATCATTGCCAGGCTGTCCGGCAAGGCAGCCATCCTGGACGATCTGGCCACCATCAAGGATTATGGAAGTGCCGAGGCCCATACCCTGATCCAGAGTGCCAGGGCTGCCATGGCCGAAGCCGCCGACAGGGCCAGGGAACTCAAGGATAAATACGAAGCATACCGACGCACCACGCCGAGTTTCATAGACGAGTTCCTGTCTCCGGAAGGCATCATCACCCAGAAGCGTGCCGCGGACGCCAGGATGGCGGCCATCAAGGAAGGCATAGTAGCCAGACGTGAAAAGATAGTGGCCTTCCGGGAAGAAAACCGTGAGCTTGCGGTCCGGATAGACGAGTACCGCAAGACCCTTGAGGAACTACGGGGCAACCGTATTCGCATGCAGACCCAGGTGCAGGCAGCCGAGGAGTCCCTGACCATGATACGCCGGGAGATAGCCAGCCAGGAAGGCTACTACCGGGAGCTGGAGAACGAGACAGCCATGGAGGAGCGCCGTCTGGCCGATGCCCAGGAGAACCTGGCCGATATAGACGGCGAGATTGCAGACATTGAGAAGAGGGGCCGTGAGCTTACCGCGGAGCTGGAACGTCTTGAGAAGGACATTGCCATCAAGAACTCCGACCTGGGCAAACGCCAGGCCGACCTCCGCAAGAGGATGGATCGCCTGGGCAACCTGCAGAACGAACTTGAGCGTCTGCATCTTGGTCTGGCCCAGACCGAGACGGAGATACGCAACGTCAAAGACAACTTCAAGGAGCAGTACGGCCGGGATCTGATTGAGTTCGAAGAGCGCATGTTCGAGATACATACACCTATTGCTGATCTTCGTGAGCGTCTTTCGGAGCGCAAGCAGAAACTGAAGGATCTTGGTTCCGTGAACCTGATGGCCCCCGAGGAGTTCGTCGAGGTAAAGGAGCGCTACGAGTTCCTGTCCACCCAGCTGGGAGACCTGACCAAGGCCAGGGACGACCTCAAACGAATCACCCAGGAGATACGCGACGAGAGCGCCGGAATGTTCCTGGAGACTTACAACCGGGTAAAGAAGAACTTCCACAACATGTTCCGACGCCTGTTCGGTGGTGGCCGTGGCGAACTACGCCTGGTGGATCCCGACCATGTGCTTGAGAGCGGAATAGAGATCTATGCCCAGCCGCCGGGCAAGAAACTTGAGAACATTTCCCTGCTCTCCGGTGGCGAGAAGAGCCTCACAGCCATCGCGATGCTCTTTGCCACTTATATGGTACGCCCCTCGCCGTTCTGCTTCCTGGACGAAATAGATGCTGCCTTGGACGAGCAGAACGTGATACGCTTTGTGAACCTCCTGCGCGAGTTCGGCAAGACCAGCCAGTTCATCGTCATAACCCACAACAAGAAGACCGTGACCGGTGCGGATTCCCTCCTTGGTGTGACTATGGAAGAGTCAGGTATCACCAAGGTGATTGCCGTACGCCTGGAGCGCTCCGATGGCGGCGACTTCTCCATGCCCAAGCCCATAGAGGACGAGTACGATGAAGAGGTCGAGTACGAGGAAGGCCGGGAACTCGTGCCTTCTGACGAACCGGTGGCTGATGCCGATACAGAAGGCGATGTATATCCGGAGGCTGAACTGGAAACCGTAGCTGTCGAAGCCGAGCCAGAGGAACCTGCGAAGCCATGAGGCGGCCGGATTTCAGCAAACTGGCAGACTTCTTCAAGTCAGTCCCGCTGTCTTTCCGGAAGTTTTACAATATGCACAAGCGACGGTTCGTGATCCTTGTGGGTGCCTTGGCTCTGGTTGTGCTTCTGGTGC
>MIBM01000250.1:1355-2437 GCA_001830645.1 Spirochaetes bacterium RIFOXYC1_FULL_54_7 | reverse complement strand
CGTTGGCGAAACGCCGTTCCCGCTGGCATTCGAACCTGACCCGGGGTATACTGACGATGGTTTACGTGAGCGTTACAATGATATGGGCGGGGTCGATATAGGCGATCTTGCTGCTGGAAGAAAGGCAGAGCTTGAAGCGATTTATGACGCCCTTGACTGAGGATTCAAACCGCTCCGGATCTACTGTTCATCCCGGATTTCTTGTTGTTGTTGCTTTGGCTGTCCTGTCTGTGGCCTGCATATCCGAACCTGAACCTGCCGCTGAGTACCTCGTCCCGACTGGAGATTCTTCCGTAGTGGGTGATGGGTCTGTTGTGGATGGTGGCGAACCTGTGCTGGATCTGCCTCTCTTCCATCAATTGATGCCAGCCGGGGCCAGTCTTTCTTTCGAGCTGGCAGAACCCGCGTTCCTGGAGCCTGCCGGATTTTTAGTGCCCCCGGAAGGAACCGCCGATGCTTCCGGCCAGGCTGGATTCCAGCCTGGATCCGTGGCACCAGACCTTTATCCGGTGGACATTACGGTTCTTTCACGGCTGCCCGATGAACCAGCCATATCGGTGCCTATGCCGGATCCTGTACTGTCGGTGCTGCCGGATCCACTACCGCCTGTGACTGTACCTTCTCTTCCTGCGCCAAAGATTCCTCAGGCTGCTGCTGTGACGCCGACTGTTCCGGTACCGGCGCCTGCTGTAACTGCCTCAAAGACTGTTCCATCAGAAAAGGAAAGTACCAGCTCTTCAGTTGAGGTGGCGGAACCAGAAACCCTGCCTGCTGACCGTCCTTCCCCGGTTCTACCTGTACCGCCAAGCTCATCGGCCCGGTCGGTTGATGCCGCCCCCAGAGCCATTCCCGAAACGCGGGTGGAGGTTCCCAGGGGGCAGCGTTTTGAACTGAGATTGCGTGGCTCTGGCTGGACCTTCCTTGGCGACGAGGATGGCAAAGATGGAGTCAGATACGAGACCAGGCGCTTTGAAGACAACCACGCGGTGTTTGTCATGAACCCTTCCCTGACCGGCGAATATCTGCTGCGTTTCCAGCGGCAGGACCCCCTGGAGTTGAGGACCGAGGCGAGTCTGGTTCGC
>MIBM01000250.1:1070-1308 GCA_001830645.1 Spirochaetes bacterium RIFOXYC1_FULL_54_7 | reverse complement strand
TTCGCCGCTGTCCACTTTTGTCGTCGCAAGCGCCGGCTCGCCAGCGTCAGTCGCAGCACCGTCAAACATTCCTGGTATGGCAAGCCCATCGGCCTTCCCTGCAACCGAAACCGCCGCTGCTGTAGGCGCGGCCCTTGGTGGGTCTTCGGTAAGTAACAGTCTACTGCCCGCTGGTACAGCTACCCTGCCGGATGCACTTTCTGCAGCGGCAAGCCAGGCTGCAACACCGGCTGCTGCG
>MIBM01000250.1:0-1024 GCA_001830645.1 Spirochaetes bacterium RIFOXYC1_FULL_54_7 | reverse complement strand
AGCCGGTATCCACACCTTCAACTCAACCGGCCACCCAGCCCGCAGGCCAGGCGGCCGGTCAGTCAGTCAGCCAGGTAGCCACCCAGCCCGTTGGCCAGGCAAGCAGCCCGCCCGCTGCCTCGACCCTAACCGACCCAGTGGCCCTGATAAAGCTTGCCAGGGATGAGCTATCGGCCAAAAGGGTAAACGCCGCCATGGAGGCCCTGGACCGTTACAAGTCCCTGTATCCGTATGTTGGTGACGAGGTGTTCTATCTGTATGCTCTGGCCTACGAACAGGATACGCCGTTGCGGGACATCAAGAAGGCCTACGAGAATTACCGCCGGGTACGGGACGAGTTTCCGCGCAGCCAGTTCTGGAGACAGTCTGCCGACAAGACAGCCTACCTCGAACGCCACTATCCGGGGCTGCGCTGATCCTGCACCCTGTTTCCTGAATATGGAATAGAAATGGTAAGACTTGTCATTCCCGTCGGCTGACGATTTCTTGCCGGGAATCGGAATCATCCCCGCAATCCAGCACATGTTGCTTACCAAAGGACAAATTCAACGTAGTTTTCTTGTAAAGCCGATGGAATTGATAATGGTGAACGTATCAGGTTAAAAGCCTGCAGGACGTGATCAGGTATGGTATCAGGAAACGAACTATAGTGATCCGTCCGATGAGGTATGATAGAGAGACTCTTTGACACGAAAGACCATGAACTCATGATGAAGGCCGTTGATTCCAACAAGCCAACTTCATGGGTTCGGCTGTATTACTGGTTCTCTATTTAAGCTTTAACCGCATGAACGTAACATCTCCATCAACCTGGCTTCCATGGGTCGCTTCGTTCTTGGCAGAAGCATCCTGATATTCTAGATTCACACTTGCTGCAATTGACTCATAGACTCCGCCATTGCTCATACCATCGACAAGCCCGGCTTTGACCATATCAGTCATGACGGTCGTAGTGCTTACATCGATGTTTTCAGGTGCATAGCTTTCGGCCTTGGTTGGAAGGTCGTACCAGTAGCCGTAGTAG
>MIBM01000249.1 GCA_001830645.1 Spirochaetes bacterium RIFOXYC1_FULL_54_7 | reverse complement strand
AAAATCTGGAATGAGTACTGTTCTATTCCTTTCCTGTCATCATTCCTGGCGGTTGGGACCAGTATTCTCGGGGTTGCGCGCTGGTCGCTTGCTATCTGGCTGCTCTGTTCCAGCAGCGAATCTGCGGTATGCAGCAGAAGTTCCCGGCTCAGTATTTCTGCAGCCGAACCTCTGGGCGAGACTTGCAGGTATGATTTTGCATTGCCTGTATTCTCCTCCTGTAGTTTTTCTGCCACCAGCACATGGAGTTCCACGAGCCTGGACGCTGGATAGCTGATCCAGGCATCACTACTGATCTTGAGTTGTAGATGTTCACGCACGGCATCGGCGGGGAAGCCGTCACTCCCGGAAAGAGGTCTGATTTTCTTTTGATAGGTATAGAGCAGGTTTATCAGTGTGTTGTCCCAGCTGGTTTCGCTGCACAGACTGATGAGGGTGTTTATCTCTCGACTGCTGCTTTCAGCAGCCTTCTTCAGAATGGCGGCGTTGGCAGCTATGATCGCATCTTCAATGGTGCGGTACGACTGGCTTGCGATGCTGAGAGTCATGAAGAGGGCTATCACGACCATCGCGGCAGCCAAGGCCAGGAAGAGCCGGGTGATGTAGCTTTTCTGTCTGCCTCCCGGCATGCCGCGCTTCCTTGTCTGGAGTATTCCGAGTGGTTCCCGAGCAGAAGACCTTCAGGCCTTCTGTCCCTATCCTATGCCCGAATTGTAGACTCCTGCGGCAGGGACTTCAACAGCCCGTACTTCTTTCTCAATCCTCCTTCCACAGTATACTCGAATCATCCGCCACCGCCGGGGAGGCCCGGGCTGAACCGGCACCGGCACTCGGATCCAGATAAGAGAAGCGTTCAGCCAGCTGGGGGCTCAGCAGGGCTGCGGTTCGGTAGCGCTGCTCGGATTCCGGGAAGCGTTCAAGGCGGTGCAGGGCCCTGGCCATGTTCAGGTTGGTAACCGGGTCGTCTGCCCTCTGGGCCAGGGCCCGCTGGTAGAAGGCCATGGCCTGGCTCCAGTTCTGGGCTATCAGCTGCAGGTTGCCAAGGTTGACAAGGGCATTGAGGCTGTTCTCCTTCCTGAGTATGTCGTTGAAGACCTGGCCGGCTTCGTCGTACAGGCCATACTGGGCGTACAGGATTCCCAGGTTGTTCATGAGCCTGGTGCTGCCGCCGGACTGCTGTATCCTTCCCTGAAGGTCTGCAACCCTGGGAGCCAGTTTCTGCCCGGACAAAACGGGTGTATTCCTGCCTGAAGGCAGCAGGTACTGCGGGGCCGTCGGGGTAGGGTATGGCTGCCACTGTGGACGAGAATCCGGTGGCCGGATACCTGGCCCAGGCGCTGCGCACGGGGAACACCTCAAGCTGGCTGTTCCTCTGGGCTTCTCTGACCTGTCTGGCTCCGGTCCTCCAGGCTTCGATGAAGTTCTCGCTCTGCACCAGGGTTATTTCGATAGGTAGCCACATGCTGCCTTCATGCTCCAGCAGTTCGCTGGGAGAGGTGAAGACCCGGGCCGACTCGGCGCGGTCCATGCCAAGGTTCACCGCCACGAAGATGTGGCCCGGTGTGGTCAGGAAGGCTGTCTGGATGCCGATGGCCTCCATGAGGACGGCAAAGAGTACCGACAGGTCGTCGCAGTCGCCGCTGCGGTTCTCAAGGGTCTGTACCGGGAACTGTACGTAGTCTATGGCGGAATCGTTCCGGGACAATTGCAGGAAGCTGGAATCAGGGTCTATGACGTACTTCAAACCATAACCGAAGAGGGCCTGGTACATGGCCATGGCCTGCTGGAAGGGACCGTTGAAGGATGAGTGGAGGCTCTGCTGGTTGGCGGCCAGCACGTTGCGGGCAAAGCGCTGGACCGTTGGATCCCTGGCGGTCACAAAGGCAGCTGCCTTCCTGTCGTCGTCCCAGCTCAGGTTGTTGCGGTTCAGGATGCGTACCGAATCATTGCGGGTCCGGGACAGGGAGGTGCCGCCTTCCTCGTACTCTACGATGATCTGGGAGACCACGGTGGTGCTTTCGGTTATCTCCAGCATGCTGTCCTTGAACAGACCCAGTATTGGTATCTCCACTGAGGCTCCCGGGGCCAGCCTGTCTATGTGGATACTCTGCTTGGGAGCCTCCATGTACTGGTTTACAAAAAAGCTTACCGACACATTGGTTATGGCCATGCGTTCCTTGTTGGTGATGGTCACCGTTCCCAAAGCCAGGTCGTTGTAGTACTGGTAGAAGACCGGGAAGATGGGCTCCAGCTGCGGGTTACCTATTTCCAGCCTTGGATTGCGCAGCTGGGTCGGCCCGCCTCCGGGTTCAAAGGAAGCGGCAATTGAGAAGTTGAAGCCCTCCAGGAAGGCTTTTTCTGTGAAGGGTGCAGTGGTGATGTTGCCTACATGGTAACCGTAGCCGCCTCCGAGGCCAAGCTTGAAGCCGTTGGTCAGGTTCAGCTGCAGGCCACCCTCGGCTTCAACCGACGGATTGTAACCAATAAGGTTGTCGTAGCTGCCAAGGAAGCCACCTGCAGCCGGTCCCAGCCGGAAGGTCAGCAAGGATCCAAGATCAAGCCTGAATCCGCCGCCTGCCTTGCCAGTTACGAAATTCATACCCTCATTACCAAGAGTTTGCAGGAACATATAACCTATGGAAGTCCGCAGGTAGGTGGGAGCCTCGGCATCCAGGGTTGCTGCCAGGGAGCCTCCGAAACCCGGGGAGAACACCTCGGCACTGCCACGCTGGGGTATGAAGCCTTCTGGCCTTACGTCCAGGGTCACCGATCTTTCCTGAGCCATGGCTGGGGTGGCAATCAGGCAGGTCAGGAGGGCAAGCAGGGTCAGGTTATGAACAGATATTCTTCGTACTTTTATCATTGTGGCCTCCTGGTTTTAGTGTATGTGGTCATTCCACCAACCTGAACATATAGACTCCTCCAGCGGGAGAGCCATCAGGTGCTGTTCCGTTCCGTTCGATGCGGAATACATAGAACTCTCCGGCTGCCACACTGCTTACCTCCATATAAAGGCTGTTGTAATCACCCGCATCGGTAGTGTACACGCCTGTCGGAGTTCCAAGCTCGCTCTGCCGTACCACCCCGTCGGTCTTGTAGCCGGTCCATGCGGCGGCACTGACCTTCCAGTGGCTGAGCTTCAAGGGAATGGATGGGTTGGAATCCGATAGCAGTTGCATGTAGAAATTATTACCGGACAGACCTCTTGCGGGTATCTCTGCCCAGGTGAAGTCCCAGTCAAGCGAAGGATTGTTTACCCTATCCGGTTCGCCGGAGTAACTGTAGTCCCGGCGGTAGCTGGACCAGTAATACTGGTCCAGGTTCTCTCCCAGAGCCTGGCGGGTATACCTGCTTCCAGCATTGCCCGCCCAGACCAGCTGGTTGCGGTTCGAGAAATCTATCCCGAAGGGAGGATTCAATTGCCCTATCCACGGCGTTTCGTCGATACCGACTGTTTCGCCCACGTCCAGGTCGATGGTTATGTCTGATTGTTTGGTATCGCTGATGTAATATGAGTTCTCGTCATCCGCTCCTCCATTTATGGAGATTGTATAGCGGCCAGTGGCCGGATTCCCGGGAACCGCTGTGCTTCTTCGCACCCGTATCCAGAACACTCTGTTGTTTGGCTCGTTCCAGGCAGTATCGCTGTACCCTAAAGCTGTCCAGGGCTCGAAGACGAAGCCTGCCGTGCCGTCTGTAGCAGTGGTCCATGGCTGGGACTGTCCGTTGGATTCGCTCAGGTCAGGTACTGCGTTGCCGCTTACGGTGGTAGATCTGTAGAGCGTCAGGTCGACGGCTATGCCATCACTGCCGTTGGCCGGCTGGGCAGAGACCAGGTACTCAAGGGTTGCCCCTCGGGCGGTGAAACGGAACCAGTCCACATCGCCACCAGGGCTTACCGCATTGGTGCCAGAGTAAATGGTCCTTTGTATCTTTGCTTCCCCGGGGACATAGATTTCAGTCCCGATGGCTGTGGTTCCGTTGATGGTATCATCCGCTCGTGGACCAGGCAGAGATTCCATATACTCCTTATCCAAGGTATCAGGATCCCAGGTGTAAAGGACGGTATAGGCAGCCGAAGGCCGTGGACCTGTTCCCCCCTGCTGGGCAGTCTGGTTGCTTACAACCAGCCAGCGGGTCTCACTGCCGGAGCTCACATTGACCCTGCTGGCGTCAAACATGACCAGGCCATTGGCGGTCTGGTAGAAGTCTTCCAGATCAGCCTGCCAGATACCCGCACTGGAAACACCATCCCAGTATGTGTACATGGTGAGACTGAACTGGATATTCCGCTTGTCCAGGTAGGAACCGAAATAGTTGTCACTTTCGGTTACTTCTATTGCATAGCGTTGGCCTGCCTCTACCGTTATGGCGTACACATCCACATCATGGGAATCCTGCCCGTCGCTGAGCGTGGCGGACAGCATATTCTGGCGGCCAAGTGCAAGGGTGGTGGGGGAGGCCGGGCTGTAGTTGTCGGGCTCGTACTGGTCTTCGGATACATCCCGCAGCCGGTAGCCTATGGTGTATGGTCCGAGACCTGCACTGGGGCTATCCACCCGCAGGTAATAGACCTGACCGCCAGTCAAGTGGTAGCAGGATTCGTTGATGACTCGTCCGGTGCTGCCCGTGGAACCTGCGAGGCCTCCATTCCCGGTGAGAGCGCTTGAATCGCTGTTGTACAGTTCCACCCGGAGCTGGAAGTCCGTTTCACCTACCTCGACGACATAATGATCGGTGGTGGGAGGGGTAAAGCGCAGGTAATCCACATCGCCCAGGGAGTGGAGGTTCCGGGCGGTTTCGAAGAGCCCCTGGGTCATAGTTCTCGATCCCGATGGTGAGGAATCCAGATTTTCAAAGCCGTCTGATGAGTAGGGGCTGCTGTCGGTGTAGGTAACTGTGTAACCTGTATCCGTTGCTATGATTGCCGCTGGATCGACTATGAAGTATCCATCTGCCTGGCCCTGAATTAATTACAGAGTCCACATCGACAAGCATGTTGCCTGGTACGCCGGTCTTCATTATCCGCTGGCTGTCTCCGTCTCCTGCACCATCGTCACCGGGCTCGTAGTTACCATTGATGTCATGGAACAAGGCAAGCACTACCTTGTTTGCACCTCCTGGAATCAGGCTTTGTGGAATCCGGTACTTGCCTGGAGCGGTGATCTTCTGGCTGTCCAGGATGGTGGAATCAAGGTGGTTGGGTGGGTCGGAGAGGGGGAGTGCATATATTTCCAGGTAGATGGGCTTTGTGTTGCTTAACACCAGATCCGCACTCACATAGCTTGGATCCAAGCCTATCTCGTCGTCGTGGAAGAACCGGGTGGTAAAGGTGGTGCTGAATGCTGAGCCCAAGGCTGCGCCTTTTGCGCTCTTCACACCGGTGGTCACCATCAATCTGTAGTTCTTGTCTGGCTCCAGACGGGTGACGGGGGTAAAATTGGCCGAATGGGTGGCTGTGTCGTATGCCAGGGTTCCTTCAACGGTAGCCTCGGGTGTCAAGCCTACCAGGCTAACGGTGCTTCCCGTGATGGTGGCGGGATCAAGGTCAATGTCGAATACAGCGCTTATGACAGCCGATGTGGATATTCCGCTGGCACTTGGTCCGGCAGAGGCGCTCAGGATCCTTGGGGCGTTCCCTGCAAGGTGGATTGTGACATCCTCTACAATCTTCTCCTGCATCTGTTCAATCAGGGGGTTCTGGCATGAAACGGCGGTATTGAATAGTCCAAGTGTCAGTATCAATGCAACCGCTCATGAAACTGCGCTTCCCTTTTTCATATGCCGCTCCTTGTTCATTCCATTCCAGGTTCATTGCCAGTCCTGTCCATTCATTTTTCGGCAATCATATATAAGTAAAATACTAATAGGTGATATCGCACCGAATTATACTTGTCAAATTAACTAATGAATAATATTGCGGGAATTGCGCGGCGTGGGGCCAAGAGGAGGTTTATCGAGACGAGGATGATGAAGAGGACAGCAATGGTCAGCAGGCGTTGAAGGCTGTACCCCGGGGGCCTTTCCAGCGCGGGTTCTTGGAAGACATGTCTTCTATATAATATGGCGGTTTCACTATCAGGGTCTTGGTGCCTATGGTCTGGCCCAGGTGCCTGGCTATCCAGCGCGATATCTGGAGGACCACGAATTTCTTCCTGAGCCTACCCTGCATGTCGCGGTTCAGGATCTGGGGTATGGTGTTGCTGGCTACTATCTCATCTATCACCGGATTGTTCAGCTTCTCCCGGCCTTCCTGGCTGGTGTAGAAATGGGTAACCAGAAATACGATCTTGTTCGGGTTGCCTGTCTTTACCAAGGAACAGGCCCTTACTATGGTGCCGCCGGTGCGGACCATATCATCTATCACCACTACATCCCTGCCGGCCAGGTCCGAAAGACCTATGTCGGAATGGGGGCTGATCTGCATCGAGACAGTGCGCTCGCCGTCCCGTTCCTTGTCAATAATGAGTATGGGTACCGATGGATCCTTGAGTTCAGCATGCACTTCACGTACGAAGGGCAGGGCTCCCTTGTCCGGGGCACACAGCACCAGCTTGCGTTCGTCCACTATGTCGGAGCCGGCGAAGTACTCGGCATAGACATCCGCTGGCTGCAGATTATGGAAGCCGCCGGGAAAGCAATCGGTGAACAGGGTTTTTACTGAACTGGAGTGGTTGTGGACCGTGATCACCTCGTCTACCCCGGAGGCTTTGAGAAGGTCAGCATACAGCCTGGCAGAGAAGGGTTGTCCATCGAATTTCTTGAAATCTTTTGCATCCCGCTGGTAGCCGGTTACGCCCTGGTCTGATCCCGGGCCGCGGTCCTGGGCACTGAAGAAGAGGTCGGGTTCAAGGAGGGTAACCTTCTCGGCACCGTTGTCCT
>MIBM01000248.1:15093-15235 GCA_001830645.1 Spirochaetes bacterium RIFOXYC1_FULL_54_7 | reverse complement strand
TGGATACGTTCATGAAAAACTCAAGGTTCTTCATGTATGACCTCCGCTGCCTGCCAGCTTGTTGTCTTGCCGATTGCAAGCTCGTCCGTCAGTCCGGCTGTAAGTTGGGCAGCAAGTTTGCCCGTCAATTCGGCAGCAAGTT
>MIBM01000248.1:10099-15056 GCA_001830645.1 Spirochaetes bacterium RIFOXYC1_FULL_54_7 | reverse complement strand
CCAGCCTTCTCCGAACAACATGGCTGGACTACCCCAGGCTAGAATCCTGCCACCGCCCATGACAGCCAGGTAATCAGCCTGCGCGGCTTCCTCCATGCTGTGGGTGGCAAAGACCACGGTATGGCCGGAGGCCGAAAGGCTCATGATTATGGACATGAGTTCAAGCCTGGATAAAGGATCAAGGGCAGAGCCCGGCTCATCAAAAAGCAAAACCTCTGAATCCATTGCCAGTACAGCTGCAATCGCCAGACGGCGCTTCTGCCCCCCCGACAGGGATCTGGTATGGCGGTCCCTGAACTCTGTGTACTCAAGCCCGAGCAGGTTCATGGCCTTTGAAACCTTTGCTACAAGCATTGACCCGCGGAAACCAAGGTTGCGGGGACCGAACGCCACCTCGTCACCACAGAACTGTTCAAAAATCGCACTTTCCGGCCGCTGGACGGCCAAAGGAGCTCGGATCCGCACAGACCTGGGATCCACAGAAGGATCAGAAACATCGAGGCCAAAAGCAAGGACCTTTCCGGCAGAAGGCAGGGCCAGTGCATCCAGAAGCTGAAGTACGCTGGACTTGCCGGAACCAGTAGCACCGACCAGGGCAACCAGGGAACCCCGGGGTACGGAGAAAGAAGCGCCGTCCACTGCGATCCGCGCATTTGGGGTTCCAGCCAGAAATTCAAGAGTTGCCCCCTGCAGTTCAAAGACAAATCCGGATCGGCCTTGATCAGATGCTACAAATCCAGGTTCCGCTTGGCTATCCTCGCTATCCTGGCCATCCTCGCCATCTCGAACATCCTGGATAGGTTGAATTGGTCGAACAGGTTGAAAAAGCGGGACAGATGGGACGGACGGAACATCAATGCCATACCGGGCAATAAGTCGCTGCCCCAAGCCAACGGCACTTTCATCTGGAACCGGTTCAAGGCCATACATTCTGGCCATAGCAAGGGCGGGTGGCGGTACAAGACGCATGGCGGCAAGATCATCCCTGGCGAACAGGGCTGCGGGGGTACCAGAAAAGGCCAGCCTGCCTTCGGCCAGGACCACTACCCGGGTAGCCCGCGCTGCTTCGGCCATGTCGTGGGTCACATGGATTATGGCAATGCCCCTTGAAACCAGGGTGTCCAGAAGTCCAAGGATGACTTCCCTGCCTGCGGGGTCTATCATGGCGGTGGCTTCGTCAAAAACGATACAATCCGGGGTCATGACCAAGACACCGGCCACGGCGAGTCGCTGTTGCTGGCCTGCGGACATGAACCGTGGTGGTCTGGATCGTTCTGGCAGGAGATCGACCGCCGCCAGAGCCTCTTCCACTCTGGGGACCATCTGTATCCTGGGTACACCAAGATTCTCCAGGCCAAAGGCAACATCCTCTTCGGCGACTGAGGCCACTAGCTGATCCGGAGGAGACTGGAAGACCAGGGACAGACGCTTTCTGATGTCCCGCAGGCTTTGTGGATCTGCCGGATCCAAGCCGTCCACACTGATGGTACCAGGGGGTGGACGCAACAAACCATTCAGACAGCGGGCCAGAGTGCTTTTACCGGAACCATTTGCGCCGACCACGGCAAGGTATTCGCCCTTGTCAACAGACAGGGAAAGGCCATTCAGGGCAGGAGTTGTTCCAGTGGGGTAGGTGTATGACAGCTTGTCGACCCGTATCAGCACCACAAGGCGTCCGGTCGTTCAACATCAACAGGAATCTTCATGTATTCTCCGCGTCCCGGTCCATGTGACGGATCCAGGCGCAGGTAAAGGCTAAACATCTAGCCTGAAATTGTCAAGCAGAATACTGAGCACCAGGCTTCCATACCAGGTTTCTGGATCGGTAGATATGACCCTGATTGATCAGATCGACTCAAACTCATATACTTATGGCATGTCAAATCAGGATTCAACCAGCCTGGCATCGAAAAAACACCTTGATATACACTTCCGGCGGGATTCATGGAGATCCTGATAGCCCAAAGCTTTGCAACGCTCTGGCTGTCAAGGATAGCCCTCGTTGCAGCTGTGGTTTTTGCCTACTGCGCGTGGAAGATCCTTATCATCGACAGACACGCCATAGCCAATCATATAGCCTTTGCCTTCAACATCGTCTTCATGCTGTGGGCTGCCGCCGCGTCCTTCTGGTACAGTGTGCCCGATGCCGGTCAGGCTTTACGGCTATACCGGGCTTTCTCCTGGACCTGGTGCGTATTCCCTGCCCTGATCCTGCACTTCACCATTCGCATTGCAGACTGCAAAATCCTGGGCGGATTCTGGCGACTGCCCTTCATTTTGGCCCTCTATCTGCCATCCGTCTTGCTTTCCCTGGTACTGCCCTATGGACTCCTTGCCGAGCCGGTTTATAGGGGCGGATACTGGATGCTGGCAGTACACCACAATGCCATCTACTACCTGTTTGTAATGCATTACTTTGTGTATGTCCTGATTTCCATCTGGCTGGCTTTCTTTGTCAGGTCGAGAACCAGAAACCGAAGGGCACGCAGACGGATGGCCCTGCTCGGGGGCTCGTATATCACAGGCGGCCTGCTGGGTTTCATAACAGATACCCTGTTTCTTTATCTGGGTATCGACTTTCCAAACATGGCTATCATCTGGATTGTAATCCTGTCCATAGGCATGCTGGTAGCCATGTACCGGTATGGTTTCCTGTCCATCATGCCAGCCCGGGAAGCCCTGGCTGCACTGGAAAGCATGGCTGGGTTCGTGATCTACCTTGGTGATACCGGCAGGGTCATCTGGGCCAATGCCAGCGCGCTGAATGCACTTGGTGCCACATCCATAGAACAAGCAAGAAAGATGGAATGTTCAGACTTCCTGCCACCAGAAGTGGCGAATCTTGCCTGGACAAATCACGACACCGTCGGGGGACAGCGGGGAACCAGAACCAGACTAGGCCCGGACAACATACCAGTAAGTCTACGGTCCCATCCTGTAGCCGGGGACGCAACCGGCGGTTTTGTACTCACCGCCATCGACCTTAGACCAGAATACGCCAGAGCCCATACCGAGCGGAGACTGGCCGATGCCGGGCTGATGCTTGACGAGTTCATATCCAGATCCCTGGACGGAATTGTCATCATCGATGCAAATGGATATGTAGCCAGATGGAATGACCCCATGGCCAGCATTACAGGCATCAGTACAGACGAAGCCGTCGGAGCCCTCTACTGGGACCTGCAGGCCAGCGTAGAGCTGGAAAACCAGAGAGATGTTGAACGCATCCGCAGGGCTATCAAGGAAGTGATGGATGGCCTGCAGACCGACATGACCCGACGGTTGGTCGAAAGGGAGATACGGAGAAAGGACGGGGCCAGGCGCATCGTGCAGAGCGATGCCTTCTCCATACCCATGGCCGATGGAACCGGCATGGCCATGATAGTCAGAGATATGACCGATGACAGGCGTAGGGCTGACGAAAACATTGAACGGATACGCAAGCTGGACCACGCCCAGAAGATGGAAGCAGTAGGTACTCTCAGCGGAGGTATAGCCCACGACTTCAACAACACCCTCGCCGGCATCATAGGCGCGGTATCCCTGATAAAGCAGGAAATTGAAAGCGGTAATTGCCGCGAGATCCAGGACATGGACACGGAACTGGACATCATAGAACGATCGGCAAACAGGGCCGCTTCATCAGTCAGGCGCTTGCTGACCCTTACCCGGAAACGTTCTCCGGAATCAACCAGGTTCAGGCTGGATGAAGCCATGACCCAGGTCGTTGCCTTCGCAAGCCGTTCGGTGGACCAGTCGGTGGAGATCAAGCTGGCCGACAAGCTTCCCGAGGCCGTGATAAAAGGGGATCCTGGCCAGATTGAACAATTGCTCCTCAACCTCATCATCAATGCAGAACACGCCGAGACCATCATGCGGCCAAGGGGACAGAAACGGGGTGGCAGCGTTTCACTGGATCTGCAGCTCTTCCATCCGGGCGAGGATTTTCTGGCTGCCAACCTGGGTGCTTCCAATGATGACTACTGGCTCATCTCTGTTCGCGATGAGGGAGTGGGAATACCCCGGCATATCATGAACAAGATCTTTGATCCCTTCTTCACAACAAAACCCGATGAAAGTTCCAGTGGGCTGGGGCTGGCGATGGTCCATGCCATAGTCCACCAGCATGCAGGCTTTGTGGATGTACAGTCAGAACCAGGGACAGGGTCGGAGTTCTCGGTATATCTGCCAGTCATCCCCGGGGAAGCGGAACAGGATCTGGTTGGAACAGGTCCCAGCAAGAAACAAGGACTGTTGCTCGTGGCTGATGATGACGATATACCCCGGGAAACCGCCATCGCCATTGTAGAAGCCCTGGGTTTCAAGAGTGTGCCGGCCTCGTCCGGAGCAGAAGCCCTGGAATTGTTTACTTCCCGGCCTGATGAATGGACCGCGGTCATTCTGGACAGGCGCATGGGTGAACTGGGTGGAGCCGAGACCGCGGAGGCCATGCGCACGATACGCCCTGGTCTTCCGATCGTACTAGCCAGCGGCTTTCATGACTTTGGTGCCGGAAAAAACCTGGGCCCGGATAGTCACCTTGTGGAGCTGGACAAGCCTTATACGATTACGGAACTGGGGCAAGCTATAGACAGAGCAGTAGGTTAGGCCTGCATCAGGTTCAGGATCGGATCTTGCACAGATAGTCACAGAAGAAACACAGGTCTGAAGTCTTGCCGGCAAACACCATGCCTCCTGCCTCCAGTTGCCGTGCATAGGCGGCCAGCCCGGTATCATAGCAATAATGAACCTGGGGTGAGGTAGCTGCTCTGGCCATGAGCTGGTCGTAGCCGTCGCATGCAAGGTTTCCTATGATCAGTTCGTCGTTCTCATTGGCAAAACCGCAACAAACCGCCACACGCCCATCGGGATGTACATAAAGCACATTGCCCGGACCCTGGCAGTAGTCATCCTCGAACCACGCCTGGGCCCCCCAGGCCCCTTCATCCGCGGCAGC
>MIBM01000248.1:8477-10083 GCA_001830645.1 Spirochaetes bacterium RIFOXYC1_FULL_54_7 | reverse complement strand
TGGACAGGCAGGTATAGACCGGCGCCGTCATCCGGATCTGCCGCGGTCCTTGCCAACCAGGCCTGATCTACAATCGCATCCGGCCGACCGGCCGAACCCGGCTGCAGAGTGCCCCCGAGTCCGGCGGCCACGGCTCTAAGTGCAGCTTCATCTTTCCCATCCTGGCCTGGAGAGCTCACAGCAAGAATCTCCGAGACATCCTTGCGGCCCCATATGCTTAAAACGGTCTGCAGGAAAATGGTGACCCTGCCGACATCGTTGCCGTGCCAGGAATCGAAGCTCAGGCCAAAGATACCATCGAAACCGGCCTCGTGCAGTGGCTCCAGTGCGACCTCGAATCCGGCCTTGCTGTCTGCCCAGCATCCATTGGTCATGAGCCGACCGAAATAGTAATCCATGTCAACCGCAGCTCGGCAGACATCGCGCAGAAAGTCAGGCTTCAGGAAGGGCTCTCCACCGCTGAAGCCGATGCGCTCCAGTCCCTTACCCTTGCAGGACGCCATGAAAGCCACAGCCACCGAACTATCCAGTTCCTGCGGAATCCTATGTACCCTGCAATGGGCGCAGGCCAGATTGCACTGTGCGGTAGCGGCAAAAATGATCTCTTCGGGCTTGAACATGATTCCCTTCCCTTACCACAAGCCCGGGAAGTTCTGTACCACCAGGACAACCAGGGTGACGGGAGCCCAGCAGGCAAGACCGAGCACCAAAGATTTCAAGCCACTACGAACCAGCCTGCCCAGGTCGGATGAAAGCCCAATGGCACTCGTGGCAACGATTATCATGATCTTACCCAACTGGACGAGCGAGGCAGCCAAACAACCCGACATCGGAACAAGGAAATTAATAACGGATGTGACCACAAAACCAGGCACGAACCAGGGGAAGGTTTTTACAGAGGTCTCCACCGAAGAAGTATCGATTACCTCCCTGCCGGCCCAGATTCCGAAGCCCCTGTCGCCCAGGCCAAGGGCCCTGCCAACCACCGGTAGCCTGGTTGGGGCATAATGGGTGGTAAAGGCGATGACAGGACATAAAAGGAGACCCGACCACAGGCTGGTAAAAAATCCAGCCAATTTGCCAGAAAGAGAGACGGTAAGGGTTTCTGGAAGGGTCCTGGTCGTCATGAATGGATATGGAGAGGACTTCATGGGTGGTGATTATATCTGCAAGAAAAGAGAAAATCAAAGGAATGTTTTACTGGAACCTTACCGGGATTTCGCTGTCTAACCATACAAGCGGTGCGGATGAGGAAGATGAAAGCCTTGCTTGTTCCATCCAAGGCACCGGAAGGAAGCCACTGCCATGTCGCGATTCCATATACTCCTTGTGTATCCGGAAATCCCTGATACCTACTGGAGCATGAAGCGTGCTATCCATGTCATCGGAAAGAAGGCCCTGCTGCCACCTCTGGGGTTACTGACCATTGCCGCCTACTTTCCTGAACCCGGATACGAACTCAGGCTGGTGGACATGAATATTGGAAGACTCGTCAAAGCCGATCTGGAATGGGCTAATCTGGTCATGGTTTCGGCAATGCTGGTACAGAAGGACTCCTTCCACGCCGTTGTAGACCGCTGCCGGGTTTTCGGCCTTCAAGTGGTTG
>MIBM01000248.1:6387-8460 GCA_001830645.1 Spirochaetes bacterium RIFOXYC1_FULL_54_7 | reverse complement strand
CCCGTTTTCACCTGGCAAGGCTTAAAGCCTATTCGTCCATGCCCCTGCAGTTTTCACGGGGCTGCCCCTTTGCCTGTGAGTTCTGCGATATCACCGCCATGTTTGGTCGGCGGGTTCGGACCAAGAGCCCTGAACGTTTCATCCTGGAACTGGAGGCCCTGCTGGCAGCAGGAGCTGGGGAAGACGTTTTCGTGGTTGATGACAATTTCATCGGCAACCGCCAACAGGTCAGAAAACTGCTGAAAGCCATCGCAAGCTGGCAGGAAGAGCACAACAGTCCTTTCACCTTGAGTACCGAGGCAAGCATAGACCTGGCCAGCGACGAAGAACTGATGGACCTGATGGTGGCTGCCAACTTCACCATGGTCTTTGTCGGCCTGGAGACACCCCATGCCGCGTCACTGGCATCCACAGGGAAACAGCAGAACCTCAGGGTAGACCCGGAGGCTGCGATTGCTGCCATTCAGAAGAAAGGCATCCAGGTGTCCGGGGGCTTCATTGTCGGCTTCGATACCGACCCGCCTGATATCTGCGAACGGCAAGCCAGCTTTGTGAAAAGTCTGGCAGTACCGGTCGCCATGGTCGGCCTGCTCACAGCCTTGCCCGGAACCGAACTGAGCAAGCGACTGCAACGGGAAGGCAGGATGCTTTCGGAATCCAGCGGCAACAACACCCACGATACATCCTTCAACTTCAGGACCGTACTGCCAATGGGAACCCTGGTTGACGCCTATCATTGGCTTATGGGAGAGCTGTACCGGCCCCGAGCCTACTTTGACCGTTGCCTGAGCTTCCTCAGCCGCCTCAAGGAAGGTGGCAGGTTTCAGACCAGGCGACACAGGATCATCACGCCACTCAAGCTTAGCTACCTCCTCCGATCCCTAGTCCTGCAGTCATTCTCGCGTTACGGACTGGAATACCTGCGCTACGTAGCCAAGGCTTTGGCCATAGGTCCCGGTCTGCTCCATGAGACCATCACCCTTGCTGTGCAGGGTCGCCATTTCTTTGCCATCACAGACCAGATGCTGGCCCGGTACCACAGCAGATGATAAAACTGATGGTTTCAGAATCTGGCGGGAATCTCAGGCCAGCCCCAGACCCCTGAGCAGTCTCAGCTTGGCTGACAACTTGTTCCCACACAGTACCTCAAGGCGGCGGCGGAACTCGGCCCTGGCCCCATCGGTTCCAGCCGGGCAGGTGCAAGTAATGTTTTCCCAGCCGTTGCTGGCAGCCAGACGCCGTATACTCTCTTCCGGTACATAAGCCAGGGGGCGGATCAGAAGCAATCCCAGCCTGTCGAAATGCCGGCAAGGCTTCATGGCAGGTCCGCTGCCATGGGTTACCAAATTCATCAGGGCAGTTGTGAGAATATCATCCAGGTGATGACCCAATGCAATGGAAGTATACCCCTCCTGCCTTGCGTAGCCAGCCAGGGCTTCACGCCTCAGGGACGAGCAGCGGTAACAACTGAAAACAGTCTCCTGTGGAGGAGAGGCGGTCGGTGCGTCTACTGGATCCAGGTGAGCCCGGATACCGAAATACCTGAAGGGGATGCCCCATTCCTCATATAGCCGGGACAGCCTGTCCTCAGGGCCAGGGAATCCTTGCCACCCGATGCGCCGATCAGGATCCTGTCACCACTCTGGATCATCGAATGATCACGGATAGCCCTGAGCATGGCTTTTTCCATGTTCATATCCTGACATCCATCCTGTTGCCGGATTCATACCGGCGGAGTCCCGCCGAAAACAGGCAGTACGACAGGGTCGCGTACACCAGCGCCACCCCCCAGAGTAGTGGTACCAGGGGCCAGTCCAGGGCCCGAAAGATGCGCAGGGGCATGAAGGCTATAAAACCGGAGGGGATTATGGAATACAGGACCCATCTATAACTCTTTCCGAATACCCCTTCCGGATACAGGGAAAAGGAAAGGAGGAATTCCGTCAGGGCAGACGAGAGAGCCTGGGAGTTGCCCATGAAGAAGACCAGGCTCTCGGCAGCAGCGAAGGTGGCGGTAAAAATGAGGGCTCCGGGCAGGGCAAGGGAACAGAAAAGCACGATCGCCGACAGATC
>MIBM01000248.1:2936-6349 GCA_001830645.1 Spirochaetes bacterium RIFOXYC1_FULL_54_7 | reverse complement strand
CAAAGTCACCCCAGGCCGACACGATGGTCCGGGAGGCAAGCAGGTTCAGCATGACATCCTTGGGTTGCAGCAGATACACATCGAGTCCGCCTTCCATCACTATGCGTCCAATCATCCTGACATTGCCTGCCAGTATATGGGCCAGGCCGAAGCTGGTTGAAACCAGGGCCCAGATGAACATGATGTCGATAAAACCATAACCTCCCACCAAACCGGCCCGGCCGATGAGGACAGCCCAGAACAGGGCAAAGGCTGCATTGTTGAGCATCATACCGAAAAACTGGATGACAAAATTTACCCGGTATTCCATGACGGATTTGAAGTTCACCTGCATTGCCGCCCCCATGAAACGGCAATATGCCAGGATCCGGCCTCCCTTGGGCACATCAATTACAATTTCCATATCAACTTCCTTAGTCACTTCCATTTCCAGCGCCATATCAGCCTCCATTCATGGCTATGCGCCTGCTTCCCCTGGCGAAAACAGCCTTGGCAAGCGTAGCGGCAATAGCCCACCAGATCAGCTGCCTGGTTATCAGGGAGCCAGCCTCGGCCCAGGAAAAGGCCACAAAGATTCTGGCCGGCGCGTACGACAGGTAGGGGAACGGGGTCCAGATGGCTATGGCCGCCACAGGTGCAGGCAGGAACTCGATGGGGATGAGGGTGCCTATCACAAGCATGAGTTTCTGGTAGATCCAGAAAAAGGCCTCGTTCTCCTCCAACCAGAAGGCGGTCATGGCCAGGCTGAACTGCAGGAAGAAGCCCAGGCTTCCAGCAAGCAGCAGGGAAAGCACCAGCAGGGCTGCCCTGCCCGCCTCCGCCGCCAGGCCGCTGCCCTGGGCGGGATCAAGGGCAGGAACCCCGCCAAGCAGCAAGACGCCTATCACCAGGCCCTCAACCATGATCACCCCGGCATCCGCAAGGGAGCCCCCGAAGCGCTCGGCATAGTGGTAGTAGACGAAGTCATAAGGTCTGGACAGCTGGTAGGCTACCTGCCCGCTTTTCAGGTCCTGGGACAGGGAGATGAAGAACCGTCCCATGCCAAAGGAGGGCACCTCGGCTATTATGAAATACCACACAGCCATGGCCATGGTGTACCCGGCTATGGTGGACTGCCGGGCATAGGCTCCTGCCCATACCCGGGAGAAGATGAAGACAAACAGGCCATAGGTCAGCATGGCCCCGTGGAAATTCCCCGCATACGTCAGACGTTCCCGGATGGCAGTGGATGCCGCGATGGAATAACAGCGGAAGCGCGCCTTAAGCCTGGTCATGGGAACCGCCCTTTGCAGCAGCTATGCTCGCTGACGCCTCTGCCCCGCTTTTTGCCGCATAGATCCTGGAGATGACTTCCTCCAGTGGTTCGTCCTCGATGGTGATATCCTCAAGTTCCCCCCGGGAAGCCAAAGCCTGAACCACCTCACGCAGGCTGTGCTTGTGGGTATCCACCTCGTATCGCGCGCTGGTGGGGGTATGCTTCACCGGCTGTAGCCCAGGCAGGACGGTATCGGTTGGAGAAGCGTACCGCACGCCAAGGTACTTCATGGCCATGGCCCGGTGCTTGAGGGTTTTCATGGACTCGTCTACCACAACTTCTCCATGATGGATGATGATGGCCCGCTTGCAGACCTTGGCTATGTCACCCATATCATGGCTTGTCAGGAAGACCGTCATGCCCTCGGTTTGATTGAGCTCCGCAATGAGCCTGCGTATTTCCTTGCGGGCCACAACGTCCAGGCCTATGGTCGGCTCATCAAGGAACAGGATTTTTGGCCCATGGAGCAGGCTGGCGGCAATTTCGCAGCGGATACGCTGACCCAGGGACAATTTGCGGACAGGCACGTCCATAAGCTCAGTCAGGTCGAAGCGCTCCACCAGGGAGCCAGTCCTGCGTTTCAAAACTTCCGGCTCAAGCTCGTAAACCGCCCCGAGAAGCCGGAAGGAATCCGCTGGCGGCAAGTGGAACCACAACTGGCTCTTCTGCCCGAAAACCGAACCGATTGACCAGGCCAGGCGTTTACGCTCCCTGGACGGATCAAGGCCGAGCACCCTGGCAGTCCCCCCGCTTGGCTGAAGGATACCGGTGAGCATCTTGATGGTTGTGGACTTGCCCGCGCCGTTTGGGCCGAGGAAGGCTACAACCTCACCTTCGTCTACAGAAAACTCCGCGCCTTTGACGGCATGGACCATTCTGGTGGTTGAACTGAACAAGCCACGGATGGTGGCCAGCCGACCCTGTGGCCGCACCCTGAGGCTGAAAGTCTTGCTGAGGCGTTTTGCCTCTATTGCAATCATGGGAGACCCCCGATTTCCCGGGGCTAGGCTGGTCAGACTGTAACCAGATCGGCACAAAGCCTATCTGGGAGGCAGCAAGAGCACAGCGGAGCCCCGTAAGGATCGAGACTCCGTCCTCGGGCTTTTTTCCCGTGGGTGTCACGGCCAGTACAGGCCGTCGACGCCGCTCGGTCGCGTCCCCTTTGCCGGTGAATGGCAACGGGAGGAACCCTAGGCGCCCTCTCGAAATTGAATGCTGAATCTTTACTTTTTTATCCTTTGATGGTCAAGCCCCCGGATGATCAAGCCCTCTGGACTATTCAGTGTTTCAGGGGAAAACGGGAGCAAGGGCTACAATATGGCGGAAGCGAAGGATAAGCTCGATGAAGGCTGGATCGGTCCGTGGAGACGAGCCTAGTCTGAAGAGGTGGGAACTGCAACCACAGTCGGACGAGCCAAAGCCCGGCACTTCCCGGCTACCGATGGAGCGTATGGCCTTTGCCAGTTCGCACTCCAGGTTCCTTTCGGAAGCCACCGGCCAGGCCTCCATACTGGTGGCGTGAGGTGTCAGATAATCCAGGTGCCAATGCCTGGCCTTCCTGGTTTTGCGGAGATGTCTGGCCAGCCAGGCTGCTGTATGAAAGGTCCACCGGTACCTCATCCCGGGCCAGGGTGGCACGGCCCCGCTCGTCAAGGCGTATTTCTGCGGCCCTGATGTCGATGAAGTCGGCTGCCAGGGAGAGGGCAACAGCGAACGCTGGATCGGTGTGGATATTAGGCACGAGTCTCTGGGAGTGGCCGTGGGCTATCATGAACAGGACGTGGCACTGGTAGCCCTGGCCGGCAAGCCGGGCCAGCTCCCCGAGATGCCTGGAAGCCCGCAGGCTCGGCGCATCAGGAAACATGGCAACTCCATGTTCCACCAGGGAACACGACTTCACCTCCACCAGGTGCCGCAGGCCGGCACTGTCCACGATCATGAAATCGAAGCGGGATGATCCAATGGAAAACTCCGGCAGCATCAGTTTGGCCCCGGGGAACATTCCTGGGAATACCAGGGCCTCGGTAGCCTTGTTCATGCGCACCGGAGCAAGACAGACCACCGAACCGTGGTATCGCAGGGCGGCAGTCCAGAGGGT
>MIBM01000248.1:0-2923 GCA_001830645.1 Spirochaetes bacterium RIFOXYC1_FULL_54_7 | reverse complement strand
GGAACAACTCCGTGTCTGGCAGGCAGAGCTCAAGCATGCGACCGGGATTGGGACAATGGCAGGAAAGAAGGTCCTCGCCGGAAGCAGTAGGCCCTCCAGCCAGGGCCATCATCAGGAAGCGGTTTGGCCGACTTGTGAACCAAGCCGCCTGATCAGGCTGGAACAACCTCACCGAAGGCTTGTCCGTGGAAAATACATCTCCGGGGCTAGAACTTGTATGTACTGACCGGAGGGTCTGCCCTGGGGATCACCCTATACCAGGTAGCCTGATCGATACGATGACAGGGGCAACTGGCTGGGTCCCCTGGAACCACGGTTTCGGGTACTGCACATGAACTGGAGAGTACCGGCGACAGGTCTGCGCAAGACCCCCAGAGACCTTCTGTCACCGGATACTATCCTGCTGGATCTGAAACCCGACGATGATATCATTCTGGAGCACTTGAAGCCCAAAACCCGATACAAAATCCGGTGCGTCTCTGTTGCCTGAAGACCAGATCTAAACCATGAGTCCAAGGATGGATAGGATATCAGATGGCTGCCCGGGCAGGCTGACACAGACGCATCCTTAGGCAGCTGTCAGCCCATCCTCTGCCTCAGGTTCATCAATTCATCAACGGTATCAACTTCTGCCCAGTCGCCGGAATCCAGGGGTTCTGCATGGACATCCAGGACAGCCAGAGAGTTGCGTGGAGCATCATCCCAAAACAACGATGGAGCATCTGGACTGGCCATCATTCCTTCCATGACCGCAGCAAGGCGCGGCCCATCCTGGCCGGACCAGTATGATATACCAGTGAGTATCCAGCCCTCGCCGCTGCGCACATCTATCCGGCTGACCCTCCCCTTGTCGTCCTGCACAACCGCCCATTCATTGGCCATCCCGGTTCGATGGCCTACATACCAGCGGCTGGTGGCAGGAGTACGTAAAGGTAGGACTTCTTCACCTATCCAGACATCACCATCCAGAACCAGGGTATCAGCCAGCCTGTCCCGTACCAGGTACATGGAGTAGAGGTTGTTCCAGTCGTGGTAATGATCGTTGTGCACGAAACACAGATCAGGCTCATCGTGCCAGGGCTTGAAGGCATCCGCACGGTATCCGGTAAGCACCGTGATATCGGCTATGCCCTGTTTTCGCAGTAGGCGCAACTGCCGCTCGAAGAAGGACTCGGAACCAATCTTTACCAAGGCCTTGGGAATTTCATCGGTGAGGGGGCGCAGGCGTGTCCCCATGCCTGCAGCCAGGATTATGGCATTCAAAAAGAAAGAACCTTAAGCTCCATGGTGTACTCGGCCTCAAGGGCATCCAAAGATGAACCAGCCCTGGCAAACCGCTGTTCCCCGTAACGTCGGTAGTATGTCCCACGGTCTGAATTCCTGTGCGAACTGCACAGCATGAGGGACCAGAGCGACCAAAGGTAATCCTGTACCGCCTGGTAGACCCGGACCCTGAACATGAACCCGGCGCTGTCGGCATCGCCAGGAAGGTACGCCTCCAGGAAGGCCTTTGTGTCCTCGGGTCCGAACTCCGATTCCAGCAGGAAGGAACCGATATCCCAGGCGGGATCATTCATGCCTGAATACTCCCAATCTATCAACTGTATCTTTCCATCTACAATCAGGATGTTTTCAGGCACCAGATCATTGTGACAAGCCCGCAATGGTACAGCCATGGATTTGAGTATGGCCTCAAGTACTCTGAAGCGTTTCTGTGTTTCTTTGAAGCCTGGGTAAAAGGGCTCGAACCTTGACCTTGCTACCCGCTCGTATACCCTGGTCATGGCAAAGCCGTTGAAGGTATTGGCAAGCTTGATGGAAGCGCTGTGGAACTCCCTCAGCATTCCTGCCACCTGCGTATAATTTCGGGGAACAATAGCCGTAGCCGGCGAAAGGACGCTGGCTTCATGCAGGAAGGTGGACACCTTTACACCGGTGAACTGGTTGAAATACAGGGTAGGCGGAGTAAAACCGGCCCGTGCCGCTGCGAACTGGTTGGCTCTCTCATGGGATCGGTTGATGAAACGTCCTGTTCCCCTTCCCGGCAGACGGAGTACCAGGACTTCACCCCCCATAAGCAGCTTGTAATTCTTGTTGGTGATACCGCCGATACGCTCGTATTTCACCAGTTGCACACCATTCCTCTTGAAATCCTGGGGGATGGCCGCCTCAAGGGTTTTGGTGCGCAGGAATTCCTTGAACTGATCCAGCTTTACAGAAGCCAGCTGGCCCGGTGTCCTACGAGGTTTTACCGTGCGTTTACGACCTGGAAGGGGAATCATCCGTCCACCTCTTCCACATCCCGGTACCACTTCAGCCTGGTGCCAAGGACGGCACGGGAACGCCAGGCGATGGATTTCCTTTGCCCGTGTATCCTGGCTACAAGAGTTGAGATCCTCTCATGTATCAGGGCAGAGCCAGCTGATCCGAGGCTGGCGCGATCTGTCCATGCAATGGTTTTTTCCAGATTGGTGACCAGACTGTGTTGCAGCCCCCAGTCTGCGGCACAGAGCCCTGCGATGTAGCCTGCGTTGATGCCTGCCTCGCCCTTGATCACCTCGCCCTTGATCACCTCGCCCTTGCTTGATGGGTCAGGTCCGTCGCATACAGGGTGGTCAAGAAAAACGCAGGCGACATCCTGGAGATCCTTGTCGTTTACCTCGTGGATCTGCAATTTTGTAAGCACCAGATCCGCGGGATAGACCGCATACCCTAGGGGCGGGATGCGACCGGTAAAATCGAAGTCGTGGCACATGCTGAACACGTTGATGAATACATCCAGCTTGTTGCCACCAGGAGAAACGAACAGGAGGCGTCTGTCCCCGTTGTACAGATTGAACTCATCTTCCGGAATCCAGCCCTGGCCACGTATGAAGGCCTGGACCTTCCCTGGATCAGCCGTAACGATGCAGTCCGCATCACT
>MIBM01000247.1:6862-10985 GCA_001830645.1 Spirochaetes bacterium RIFOXYC1_FULL_54_7 | reverse complement strand
TTACAACTTTTCAGAGAATTAAGGTTATAAGATTGTTCCGAGTGACGAAACCTGCGCCAAGGGGAATGACTACGAAGAGGACCACCGACATGATCAGGGTATCCAGGGGTACCTGCACGTTACTGACACCCAGCAGGAAGGCCACGATCGGAGTGAAGGCAAAGAGTATGATCAGGTCGTTTATGGCCACCTGGACCACCGTGTAGGCCGGGTCTCCATCGGATAGATGGCTCCAGACAAAGACCATGGCGGTGCAGGGAGCTGCCCCCAGCAGGACAGCCCCGGCCAGATATTCGGTGGATAAATCTGATGGAATAAGGGCCTTGAAGACCACCTTCAGGAAGAACCAGGCTATGAAGTACATGGTGAACGGCTTGATAAGCCAATTGACCACAATGGTCACGATGAGGCCTTTCGGTTTCTTGCCTGCGTTCACTATGCTCTTGAAGTCAACCTTGAGCATCATCGGGTAGATCATGAGCCAGATGAGTATTGCAACAGGGATGGATACGTTTGCGTATTCCATGGTCTTCAGGAGGGCCGGTAAAGCCGGCGCGAACTGGCCTATCAGAACTCCGGCCACAATGCAGAAGGCTACCCAGAGGGTCAGGTACCGCGCAAAGAACCCGATACGCCTTTCGTTGGCTTTTTCCATAGATCCTCCTTGAAACAGAACATTTGGTATTTTATGCAAATGATGCAGGGTGGTCAAGTTAAAAGTTGATTAATCCAGAATCTCGGGAACCACTCTTGACCTAGGGGAACACTTGGGTGAACAATCCGCTTATGGATACCACAGAACTGGAACTGGCCAGGAACCGGGCCAAGGTCTTCAAGGCCATGGCCCATCCGAGCCGCATGCATATAATCGGCTTGCTGCGCGATGGCCCCAGGAATGTCGGGGAATTAACCGCGACCATAGGCTCGGATATTTCGACAGTATCCAAGCACCTAGGCATACTGAAGAAGTCAGGTATCGTTTCAGCCGAGCAACGCGGCAAGAGTGTCTACTATGAATTGTATTGTTCGTGCATTCCTGAATTTGTCCGCTGTGTGGACGAGGTCATAGCTCATAATATCTGTCCTGTCAGGCCTGCCCGTAGAAACTGAACCAGGCTGCCTGGTCAGCTGTCAATCCGGATGACCACCCGCTCATCACCAGTCCGTTTGACAAGTCCCTTGCTCTCCATGCGGTTAAGCAGTGGAAGGATGTACTTGCGAGACAAGCCTGATCTTTCCTTGGCCTCGGGTACGCTGAAACGGTCCCCGGGCTTGCGTCCTGCAAGTATGGATGCCGTCGCTTCATCCCAGACACTGAGGACAAAGAATATGGACCCATCCAGGGGGACTGCCTCTCCGGCTGTGCAGAGGGCTTTGAGCAGTCTGGCATCTTCCCGGACCGTGTTTTTGCCTGGTTCAAGACCGGCCTTGCCTGCGGCTTGCAGCCTAAGAAGCAGCCCGGCTTCTTCCGGCGACAGGCTTGGTGACTTGCCGGGGGCTGTCCAGCCTGAGGCTTCTTTTAACAGGCTACCTTCATTTACCAGGCGGACCAGGATGGCATGAAGGGCATCTCCCTTGAGCCTGGCAGCGGCCTCTGCATCGGCCTTGAGCATCAATCCTGGTTGGGATGCCCTGGTAGTCAGTGCCTGTTCAATGGTGTTCCAGTTATCCGGACTGAACAGGAAGGGCCGGTCAGCAGGATCGGACCCGATTCTGGCGGTGTCTGCAGGGGAGGCTACTACTGCCTCGGATTTCGCTTCAGCCTCAGCAGCCTCAGCAGAGTTAGCTACCCCGAGGCGTGCTGTTTCAAAGCCAGCCGCTCTGGCTGCTTGGGGATCCAGGCCGACTGGTGCCTTGGCCCAGCCCTTGCGGTATACGCCTATGCACAGTCGAAGGGCGGCGGCATTGCGGGTGCCCCAGCCAGCGGCTTCAAGGCTTTCAGCCGCCTTGGCCGCGGCGGGCAGTACCGCCTCCAGGACACGCCTGTCTTCCACCTTCGTGGTGCCTGTAACCAGCACAGCGCCGCGGCCTACCAGCTCAGCTCCGCCCCGGCGCAGCAAGGCAAAAGGAAATCCGGCAGGGCAGGCAAGATCCTGGTCGCACACAATTCGTACAAAGCCATCTGCCCGAAGGGGCCAGAAGATGGCATCCCGCCTGGCGCTTCCCAGGGCAATTTCAACTTCTACCCCTGGTCGGAGCACCGGCCTGCCGCGGCTGTCCCGGGGACAGAGCTCGCTGGTGCCTGGCAGCCTGCCGAGCCTGCACAGGAATTCAGTACCTGAAAGCATCTCGCCGCCGGGAATGGCTACAAGGTCTCCCCGTCGAAGCTCGTCTTTGAGACCGCTCATGGCCAGCGCGGCCCTGCAGGTAGGGAAGGCGATGGTAGCCCCGGCATGGTAGCTCTCGATACCGCGTATCTTCAGTTTTGCTTTGCCAGGCAGGAGTTCAACGGTATCACCGACCGACAGTGAACCTCCCCGGAGAGTGCCTGTAACAACCTGTCCGCCACCTCGGGGGGTGAAAAAGCGGTCCACGTACAGATAGGCCTTGCCTTGTGGCTCTTGTGGAAGAGTGGCCAGTACTGCCTCGATGGTGGCCTTAAGTTCGTGTATGCCGGCGCCGGTCTTTGAGGATACCGTAACTGCCTGGGGCCGGAAACCGAAGAGGGCAGCTGCTTTCACACAGGCAGCCTCGGCAACCTGCGAGGCTCGCTCAGGGCTGACCATGTCTGCCTTGGTAACAGCGATGACAACAGCAGGCGCGGAAATGGAGGCTAGAATGGCCGCATGGAGGCTGGACTGAGGCATCCAGCCATCATCGGCAGCAACAACCAGTATGGCCAGATCAAGGCCCCAGGCCCCGGCGACCATGTTGCGCAGGTACCGCTCGTGGCCTGGTACATCTACTATACCTATAGGCGTACCCGACGCATCTGGATACCAGGCAAAACCCAGGTCGGTGGTCATGCCTCTGGCTTTTTCTTCAGGCAGGCGGTCTGCGTCTATGCCGGTCATGGCTTCTATGAGAGCTGTCTTCCCGTGGTCAACATGTCCGGCGGTGCCGATGACCCTCATGGCGCGGTATTTTTAGCCGCATTCCTGCGTGCGCTGGCCCGGCCAGCGGCTTCCCTGAGGGAGGTGCAACGCTCTATGGCCCAGGTGATGGTAGCCCCCACGGCTGATGGATCCTCATCGGCCAGGGCTGCCATGTCCACCTGCACCTTGCCGTCCCGTATGATGGCCACCAGGGGCGTCGGTGCGCGGCGCAGGGCTGTGAGCAATACTTCTGGTTTTACCGGCGCCGACAGTTCTAGGGCCGCGGAGCTAAAGGTTTCGTCCGGGCCTGTACCGCCGCCTGAGGCGGCTACGGACTCCACCAGGGAGGCTGAGCCTTTCGGGCACTTGTTCCGAATCTTCCGTGCGAATTTCTTGAGCTCGTCGTGTTCCCTTGCCCTGGCTAGCGCAGCAGGGCCGGAAAGGCCGTTGAGTCTGGCAACCAGCACACGCTCGAGAATGGCCAAGACGGTCTTGCCAGGCCTGAATGTACGGTAGAGTGGATGGGCGGCTATAGCGCCAACCAGGTCTGCCCTGCCGGCTATGATGCCGGCCTGGGGTCCGCCCAGCAGCTTGTCGGCAGAGAAGCAGACCAAGGCACAGCCGGCATCGAGGTAGGTCTTGATCCTGGTCTCGCCTGGAATGTCATCTCCGATGCAGCCCGAACCCTGGTCAACTATGACAGGTATGGAGGCCGGCAGAGCCGCAACCACTTCCGCTGGTGCCGGTCTTCTGGAAAATCCGCGGATGGCAAAGTTGGAGGTATGCACCAGGAGGGCACAGGCACTATCAGGGCCCGCGCGAAGGCCATAGTCCCTGGCATCGACAATATTGGTGGTTCCTATCTCGACGAAACAGGCGCCAGCCAGTTCAAGTATCTCCGGTATCCGGAAGCCTCCACCTATCTGGACTTGTTCGCCCCTGGCAATAAGCACTTCCTTGCCCTTGGCTATCACCGTAAGGGTAAGGAGGACCGCGGCGGCGTTATTGTTAACTATCAGAGCTGCCTCGGAACCAGCAAGGGTGGCGGCAAGCAGGGGTACCAGGCCTCCCCGGCCGCCGCGCTTGCC
>MIBM01000247.1:579-6818 GCA_001830645.1 Spirochaetes bacterium RIFOXYC1_FULL_54_7 | reverse complement strand
CCTCGGCGTCTATCGGAGAGCGGCCCAGATTGGTGTGCAACACAATGCCTGTACCATTGAGTACACGTTTCTGTCGCTGTCTGTCCATCCGTTCCAGGGCCCTGATGGCAGAAGTCCTGCAGCGTGCGGTATCAGGGACATATGCTGGATCGGCCAGTGCGCGCCTTCGCTCTGAATCCAGCGAAGAAGCTACGGCCCTGACGGTCAGGGGCCTGGAGATGAGGGGCATGAAGGCCTCGATATCCGGATCGGACAGAAGCTTCTCCACCTGTGGGATTCCTGAAAGTCTTTCGTTCATATTATCCATATTCGGAAGAGGCAGGAATCGAACCTGCCGCCGCGCATTACACGGCCAGCGGTTTTGAAGACCGCAGGAGCCACCAGACCCCATCAACTTCCGGGTGGGAAAAGTACCCCGCTCCATTGCACCAAGGAACGGAAACGGGGCTTGAAAGCTGCTGGTCTATTTCTTCCGTGAAACAGCCTGGACTGCTCCGCTGATGCGCTGCTGTATGGTTCCCAGAGTAGCCCTGACGCCCTGGCCTTTGGTTAGGGCGTCATTGTACTTGCCGGACGATACGTCGGTACCCATGGCATCCACAACCTTGGCCGCAGCCTGGATTTCCCTGTCTGTTGCAGCCACATCAAGGCCTATACCACGGACCTTTGCCGCGGCGGTCAGTGCCGCTCCCGTATCGGCCAAAGCGGTCTTCACGGTCAACAAGAGAGCTGTAGACTCGTCACGGGCTCTGGTCTTGGCACTCGCGCCATCGGCGATGGCTTTTTCCGCTGCCTGGATGGTCTCCTGGGCAAGGGTCTTGGCCGAGTCGTACTGCTTGGCTGCCACTGCGGCCTGCATGCGTGCCAGGGAATCCTTGGCTCTGGCTATGGATGGAGCGGCATACTGAACAGCATCAGAATCAGCCTCCGCCTTGGCTACTGCGGCGGTTGCGGCTTCTATCTCGGCTGTTGGTGGCTTGGCACAAGCCCCTAGAACCAGCACTGCGAGTGCTAAAATCAATAATCCCTTTATGCTGGATTTGTTCATTTACCGTCCTCCTTGCATCTTGTGCAAAACCTTCAATCATAGATTCTAGTATCGGATACAAATACAGTATAATGAACTACAGCCCTTTGGCGAAGTGGCTGGGGGGCTTTGGCGACGCTTGATTATTCTGATGCCCGTGCATAATGGTACTGCAGAAAATCCTGATTTTCGTGTATTCTAGACCCATGTCCAAGAAAATAATGTCCATCCGGTTCATTTTAGCAGTCTTTATAGCTCTTTCAGGCGCTTGGGTTGTCCATGTATTTGCCCCGGATCTATCTGATACTCCTCTGTACCAGGATTTCAAGGCCTTCCGGCCGGCAGTTCCAATTGCCAGGGAGATCTTGCTGATAGAAATGCCTGTGGAAAGTGGCCAGGCAGCGCCTGATGCGTTTGATTGGGCAGAGATACTGTTGCTCATGGCTGAATTCGATGTGGGCCAGGGGGTCTTTCTGTTCCCCCCTACGGAGGCGCCTCCCTCCGAACATGGTCTGAAGCTGAAGCAACAGGCCTTGACCAAGCGTTTTGATGAAGAATTCTCGGTGATGGGCAGCAATGTACAAGCCTTTTTTGAGGCCATTCGCCTGGGAGCAGTCCGTTCCAGGGATTCCGTCCGCTACGTGGATGATCTGCTCCAACTGATGGATAGTGGCAAGAGCCGGCTTATCGAGGATGTCCGGTCCATCGATGAGACCGAAACCGTTCTGGTAAACCAGGCACTCCTGGTCTTTGGCAGGGCCTGGATTGACTTTCCGATGGCACAGGGTGAAACGGGAAACAGTGATTACCTACCTCTTCATTCTGTGGACAGAACCTGGTCCACCGCTACCTTCATGGCCTTGATGGATCGCTTGGGCGGCGTAGAGCCGGAACTGAAGGATGGCTGTCTTGTCCTTCCAGGGGTGCGTGTGTCCGGAGGGGCAGCACTGGATGTTGTCATACCACTGGGACGTGATGGTTCGCTGTTGTTTGAAATACCTGATCCGGAAAGATCCGCTGATGAGGCAAGGCCCGGTGGATACCGAAGGCTGAGTGCGGAGGCCCTGGTAGGCCCGGCCGAATTGGAAGCCGGGCTGTACGAGAGCCTTAAAAAAATGGAAGGCTCAGGATACCTGTCAGGTTTGGATCCGGAAGCCTATCCTACTTCGCTCTATGAGCATTTCCTGAACCTGCGCAGGGAAATGCTGGCAATTCCGGACGGGCAGAGGCTGGTCGCCTGGCGTCTGGGCAGAGAGCGCTTCTTTACTGCCACCCGGAATTTTCTGGACGGAAGGGCCGAGCAGCGCCTGCTGTCAGGGTATGACGAGCTGGTAGCTTCTGAAATTCTGGATGAATCTGGAGCCGATCGCATACAAGAGTTGCGTCAGTTGGTGGTGCAGACTTTTTCAGACTCCCGGGATCTGCTGGACGAGCTTGATGCCTTGCGGCTCAGCCTGGATGCCGAATTACGTGGTTCGTTCTGCATCATTGGCCCGGAAGCCGATGTGGGGGCGGAGGCCGGGCTGGTCAATGCCATAATCAACGACAGGTTCATCGATGGCCTATGGGGGCAGCGCCTGAACCGTTGGGCAGCCTTCCCAGGCTTGATGGTCGCCATGATCCTGGCGTTTACCGGCCCGCTTCTTTCTTTTTTGATTGGAGCTGCTGTGGCTGCAGCGAGTGTTGGCCTCGCAGCCTTGTTTTTCATCCATGCAGGCATGTGGATCCATCCTGCCCTTCCTGCCGGCATCGTAGCCGCGGTGACCCTTGTCTCCATTCTCGTTTGCCTGGCTCTGAGGCACTTGAACAAGGACAGGCTGAGGATAGCCTACGGGGCACGGGTGCCGCCCAGGTTGATGCGGTATCTTTCTTCTGACGGCTTGATCCAGACGGCAGACGTGCATCTTGTAAAGGCTGCCATCCTGGCCATCAGGTACATCCGCCCGGGAGAACATGGGCGACCCGAGGAAGATGCCGGACAAGCAGGAACCTTGAAGTCCTTCCAGGATGCTGCTTCCCGTGCAATTGTAAAACGGGGTGGGGTGGTCCTTGGCGCGGATGGTTTCATTGTACTTGGCGCCTTTGGCTCCCCTCTGGAGGAAAAATACTCCCGGAATGGCAAGGAGCCTGAGCCCGATCCGGCAAGGGCCATGTCCAGACTCGCAAACAGGGCCTGCGCTGCCACGCTGGACATAATGGGTCCCGAGACGGCAGTTGACAATTTCTGGCGCTACGGCATGGATATCGGGGACTGTGCATTCTTCCATTCCGACGCTGGCGGTTACAGTGCTGTTGGCCGGCCTCCAGTCTATGCCAGGATTCTGTCTGGTCTGGCCTTGAAGTACAGCTGCAGGATCCTGGTAACCCAGGAACTGAAGGATGCCATAGGCGAGCGGTGGGTTACCCGGAGGCTGGATACCCTGGTAGCAAAATCGAGTGGCAAGGAAGAAGCCTTCTACGAGCTCAGTGGCCAGCCCTGGCATTGATGCGTTTTATGGGTACGGCCAGGGCCTTGAGCCTGACCACCTTGCCTGCCCCGAATTCCGGATATGCCCGGTACCGTTCACCGTCTTCCGAGAAGGCTGACGGCCGCTCTCCGGGAAAGACCGGAAAGCGTTTCTGGGTCCATTGCAGGGTAGGATCCTTCAGGCTGAATTCCGGGCTGGCTGGGTCGAAGTGGATGTATGAATCGTGTACTCCCCGCTCTGCCAGGGGGGCCTCGTCGGTGGATTGCAGATAGCGTAGGGTGCCAGCCTCGAAGTCGATGGACTGGATGACTGCCGAATGCACCGCTGTGCCGTCTGATCCTCTGAACAGTATGACGTCTCCGGGAAGCAGGTTGTGTAGTTGGTCCTTGATCTGGATCAGTTCGGTGCTTCTGGAATCGAAAAAGCTGGTGCCTGCATACAAGGCCGGGTCGGCACCCCGTGGGGCACGCAGGGCCCGGCTCAGGGTACGGCCAAGATCCAGCCCGCCAGCTTTCGCGGTGGCTGACAGGATATGCCAGACAAAGCCAGAGCAATCCATACCAAGTCGACCGATGCAGTACAGATAGTTGTAGATGTCTGCTGCCTCAATGCCCTTGCCACTGGTGTAGACATAAGGTTTGTGGGGTAGACCCCGATAGGCGCCGGCCTTCATTCGGGCTATGTCGAAGAGGTCGCGGCTCAGGGACCAGCTGCGGCTTGTCAGGTCAAAAATTACCACTTTTTCCTTGCCGTCGCCCAAGACAGCCATGTATGACCTGAAATCATCAGTGTCAAGCAGCTTGTCTATCTGATCCCATAATAACAGGGGGTCGGCCTTGCCTCCACCTTCTATGTCCAGATCCTCCTCGAGCAGTTCTTCCCGCTCGTTGTTCTGGGCGAAGGGCATGCGAAGGGTAATTACCCTGCCACCCAGGATATAGGTCCTGAAACAATCGCGGTAAGCCTGCTCCATGACCGATTCGACACCGCTGCCCCAGAGATCGGCAGGATCGGCAAAGGTTGCAAAGGCCGCTGCCGTGTCAAAGGGCTCGGCGCCGGCTCTGGCTGGCAGTGCGGAGAGGTAGAGTACAAGGCAAAGTACCAGGATGAGGCGTGAATATATGGAGTGTGAAGGTTGAAGCATCGGTGCAGAGTATAGCCGCTAAGGGTGTGCCTGAGAAAGGCCCGGGCAGGCTCGCCCGGGCCTCTGAAAATTACCAGCTGGAGTCTGGCTCAGTCTCTGCCCTGAATCAGGTCCGGTTCAGAACTTCCACTGCTTCTGTCGGGCCAGATAGGTCCTGACCTGGTCGTAGTCTGAATCCTTGGCAGGTGCGTAGCCTTCATGGTTGTAGATCTTCTGCATGATCAGCAGGCCTTCGGGCTTCTTCATCATGTTGATGAAGGCCAAACGCACGTCTTCCTTGAGCCGGGCATCAAGCTTGGGGATGACGGAGATGGTGTCGTTGGGGATCTCGGAGGTATCGGAGATCAGGACAACTTTCTTCATCAGATCGGCATGGAAGGATTCCTTCTCGAACAGGCTTCTGGCATCCTTGAAGGTGAAGGCTGCATCTACTTCCTTGTTGTAGACCGCGAGGATGGCGTTGTCGTGGCCGCCGACATTTACCCAGATGACATCCTTTTCAGGATCAAGTTTGTAGTCTGCCAGGAGGTTGGCAGGCCATACGAAGCCGGAGGTGGAGGTAAAGGAAGCAATGGCTACTTTCTTGCCCTTGAGGTCGGCTACGCTCTTGATGCCGGATTCCGGATTGGCCACCAGCTGGGACTTGTAGCCCGATACCATGGGCTTGTCCTTCTGCTGCTTGCCAAGGTCGTCCACATCGTAACGCAGGGACTTGAGGATGGCTTCGGCGGCGCCTTCGTCGGCAGCCATGACATAGGCAGTGGTTGCCAAGAGGCCGACATGGATCTGCTCGGAGGCCATGCCTTCGATAAGGGCATTGTAGTCTGTGGCTACGGTGACATTCACCTTGCGGCCCAGTTCAGCCTCGAGCAGCTTTTGCATGGGCATGCGCTGGGCATCGAGGTAGGCAGAGTCGCGGGACGGGATCAGCTGTACTTGCAGGACATCAGGGTTGATACCACCTTCCTGTACACCGGTGGCAAAAACCACGGCGGGTAGGACAAGGGCCATGATCAACATGGGAAACAGCAATTTCTTCATACAATCCTCCTTATGGATGCTGTGAAAGAAGTTTCAACCAATCATAATCCGACATTTTGACTCTGTACATATACCAAATCCGGAATCCGGGTTAGAATGTCATAAAATCAAGGAGTACCAATGATCCGGTTCACCAATGTCGGCAAGACCTACCCCAATGGCGTACAGGCCCTCAAGGGCATCAATCTGACCATTAACGAAGGCGAGTTCGTGGCCATCCTTGGCCTGTCCGGAGCGGGAAAGTCGACGCTCCTTCGTTTGATAAACCAGCTTATAGAGACCACCGAAGGCGAGGTGGAGGTTGACGGCATAATTGTAAACAAGGCCAGGGGCAAGGTGTTGCGCAATGCCCGCCGGCAGATAGGCATGATCTTCCAGGGCTTCAATATTGTAAAGCGCATGTCGGTGCTGTCCAACGTGCTGTCAGGCAGGGTGGCCTACAATCCCACCTGGCGTACGGTTCTTGGCCTGTTCCCCGAGTCAGACAAGCAGATTGCGTACCGGGCCTTGCAGAGGGTGGACATTCTGGAGAAGGTTCACGCCCGGGCCAGCGAACTGT
>MIBM01000247.1:0-520 GCA_001830645.1 Spirochaetes bacterium RIFOXYC1_FULL_54_7 | reverse complement strand
ATGCTGGCAGACGAGCCGGTGGCATCCCTGGACCCGGTTACGACCATACAGGTCATGGATTACCTCAAGAAGATAAACCGGGAAGACGGGATCACAACCGTGGCCAACCTGCACCATGTCGACCTGGCCCTGAAGTACGCCACCAGGGTGGTTGGCATACGCGCAGGCAGCATAGTCTATGACAAGCCGATGACCCAGATCGATAAAACCAGGTTCTACAAGGATATGGAGCAGGTCTACGGCAGGCCGATACATGCCGACGAGGTACTGGACGAGGAGATACAGATAGTGGCGGGCAGGCAGCGATGAGCGTCACCCACGATCGCATAGTGGTACCCAAACCGGACAACCTGCGGCGCAACCTTGTCATTTTCACCGTAGCCGCACTGATCATCGGCAGTGCCTGGTTCGCAGGTTTCGATATAGTCAGGATCATCACCAACTTCCGCAAGGGTGGGCGCCTGCTCAGCCGCATGTTCCTGAACCCTGACTGGGCGTACGCACCCAGGATCATCGATCC
>MIBM01000246.1 GCA_001830645.1 Spirochaetes bacterium RIFOXYC1_FULL_54_7 | reverse complement strand
CCAGCGCGGAAACATCCGCAGTTTGGTGACATAGGGTAGGCCCGCGACAAAGGCCGCATCCCCGTCGTACTCCACCCGGGCGGCATCGGTGCCGAAACGGGTTTTTACTTCCGCCAGAGTTCCATAGGCAACTGCTTTGCCTTTGTTCATGAGGAATATGCGTTCGCAGATTCGCTCTGCGTGGTCCATGATATGAGTAGAGAACAAGACGGTTTTGCCGGCCTGCTTCAGTTCCAGCAGGGCTTCCAGAAGCAGGTCCTGGGAAACAGGATCCAGACCGGAAAAGGGTTCATCGAAGAGAAGCACATCGGGATCGTGGGCCACGGTGCCTATGAACTGCACTTTCTGGGCCATGCCCTTGGATAGTTCTTCCACCTTCCTGCTCTTCCACTCCAGGATGCCAAAGCGCCGCAGCCAGTCATCGGCACGGCGGGCGCTCTGTAGCCTGTCTGCGCCTTTTATCTCTGCAAGGAAGGCCAGCATGTCTCCGACCTTCATCTTCTTGTACAGGCCGCGTTCTTCTGGCAGATAGCCTACGCGCGCCTTGTCGGCCTCGGTGAGGGGTTTGCCATCTATGGATATGCTGCCTGAATCAGGGGCCAGGATGTTCATGATCATCCTGATGGTAGTAGTCTTGCCCGCTCCGTTGGGGCCGATGAGGCCAAAGATTTCACCAGGGTTTACATTGAAGCTGGCGCCATCAACGGCTATGACCGAATCATAGGCTTTGACGATGTTGTGAACATCTATCAAGGGTAGCTCCTTCCTGGCGATCCCGAGGCGACCCACTTGGCGTGCCTTTTGATCCCGTTTTGACCACCACAGTCAAGCTGGCGGTCGATAAAATAATAGTTATATACGGACAGCAGGTCAATTGTAGGTACGGGAGGGATGAGGGGGTCTGGGGTGTGGCGCGAAGCTTGCAGCGACACAGGGTCTGGGGCTTGCCCCAGTCATTACAGGAAGGGAGGGCCTGCCCGCCCTTCTCCCTCGGACAAGACCCGGTAAAACTGGTTTCCGGGAATACTCCATGGCTATTGACTAAAAACTGGCAGTTTTATATAGTCACGGGCGTCGTAACTGACATGTTGTGAGGGCCGTTAGCTCAGCTGGTAGAGCAGCAGACTCTTAATCTGCGGGTCGGAGGTTCGATCCCTCCACGGCTCATGACGATGGGTACATCGCGCAGGCGAAATGCCCGGAGCCCTTGACAGAGGACGCTGGTTTTGCTACCTTTCGGTTCCCGGATGCGGGCGAGAGTGGTGAAATTGGCAGACACGCCAGACTTAGGATCTGGTGCCTTACGGCTTAAGGGTTCAAGTCCCTTCTCTCGCAAGGTTCGATGGGGAACCGCGAACGAGCGATCGAAGGAATTACGTGCGGGAATAGCTCAGTGGTAGAGCGCCACCTTGCCAAGGTGGATGTCGCGGGTCCGACTCCCGTTTCCCGCTCGACGCAAAAGGCGGTCCGGAGATACCCGGATCGCCTGTTTTTTTTGCCGCCGGCCTTCTGGAACGGGGCGCGATGCCGGCCGGGGCCGGGAATCCTGCTTCTTCCATAGCCAGTGCGGCCGGAACGAACCGTACCGCACAAAACGGGCGACGTTCCTGTCCGAATCGTACTGTACCGCGCGGCCGCAGCGGCCGGCGACGAGAAGGGGTGCTCACGTGAATGTAACCAAGAACATCGAGAAGCTGGACAATTCCGCAGCAAGGCTCAGCATCACTGTTGGCGCCGCAGATGTCCAGGCGTCCTATGATGCCATGATCAAGGATTATGCCAAGAATGTCCGACTGGACGGTTTCCGCAAGGGCAAGGTGCCCACCACCATCCTGGAGCGCAAGTTTGGCCCTCAGCTTAAAAGCGAGGCCATGGCCAAGCTGATGGAAGACGCGGTACAGGAGGCTTTGGAGGGCGAGACTCTGGTGCCCCTGGCCTATGCCCAGCCGTCTGTTGATGCCGAGCCTGTCTTTGAGCTCGGCAAGGATTTTACTTTTTCCATAAAGTACGATGTCTTCCCCGAGGTAGTGCCAGGGGATGTTACTGGTGCTGAAATCGAGCTGCCTGCCTGTTCCATTGCCAAGGCCGACGAGGACCGGGAGATGGACGAGGTCAGGGAGCGCAATGCCCTGGTAATGGATCGTGCGGACGGTGCGAAGGCCCGCAAGGGTGACATTGCTACGGTTGACTACGCCGAGGTTGACGAGGCCGATGCGCCGCTAAAGGGCTCCGAGCGCCAGGACTTCGTGTTCGAGCTTGGCTCTGGTCATAACCTGTACAAGTTCGATGACGATGTGATCGGCATGAAGAAGGGTGACTCGAAGATCATCGAGAAGACTTTCCCCGCCGACTTTGAATACACCGAGCTGGCTGGCCAGACCAAGCGCCTGAGCGTAAGCCTTACCAAGCTCAAAGAGAAGAAGCTGCCAGAGCTGGACGACGACCTTGCCCAGGACGTTTCAGAGAAATACAAGACTCTGGACGACCTGAAGGCAGATCTGAAGGCCAAACTCGAGAAGCGCCTTGCCGACCGGCTGAAGTCACTTGGAGAGAAGGTTGTTGTCGATGCCTTGCTGGAGAAGACTACCCTGGTGCTTCCTCCTTCCATGATCGAGGCTGAACTGGAAATACGCAAGCGTAACCTGATGCAGCGCATGGGCCTGGACGGCGAGGAGAAGCTTGAGCACATAGTCGGCATGAGCGGCAGATCCATGCAGAGCCTGTATGACGAGTGGCGGCCGGATGCCGAGAGGGCCATCAAGACCAGGCTTATCCTGGACAAGCTGGTGTCAGAAGGCAGTTATACAGCCAGTGACGATGAAGTGGCTGCGGAGTTTGCCAAGATGGCAGAGGAATCCAGCATGTCCGTGGATGAGGTCAAGGCCGAGTACGAGCGCCGGGGCATGTTGGAATACCTCAAAGACCGTATAAAGGAAGACAAGGTGATGGCCGGATTGATGGCCAAAATGAAGACCAGGAAGGGCAAGAAGGTCGCCTTCGTGGACTTGTTCAAGGAAAATGAGTAATCTTGTCCACAGAGGTGAGTATATGACCGAGAAAATGCACAATCTGGTGCCTGTCGTCATCGAGCAGACGGGCATCGGGGAACGCTCCTATGATATCTATTCCAGACTCCTGAAGGACCGCATAGTCTTCATAGACGGAGAGATTGGCGACCTTGGAGCCGACTTGATAGTGGCCCAGCTTCTGTTTCTTGAATCCCAGGATCCCGAGAAGGACATAGACCTGTACATCAACACCCCGGGTGGCTCGGTTACCGCGGGGCTTGCCATCTACGATACCATGCAGCACATAAAGCCCGACGTGAAGACCATCTGTCTTGGCCAGGCCTCAAGCATGGGCGCTTTGCTTCTGGCTGGTGGCTCTGCAGGCAAGCGCTTCTCCCTGCCCAGTGCACGCATCCTCATACACCAGCCTTGGGGTGGCGTGCAGGGCCAGGCCTCGGACATAAGCATCCAGGCCCGGGAGATAGTCCGGATGAAGAAGCTGACCGTTGAGTATTTCGCGCTTCATACCTGGAAGCCCGCCGAGCAGGTGGCCAGGGACATGGAACGCGATTTCTTCATGTCCGCCGAGGAGGCCGTGGCCTACGGTCTGGTTGACAAGGTTCTCGAACGGAGGAAGCATGGCCCGGTCCAAGGGAAATAAGGGCGCCGATTCCGACGCTTCCCACGAATGTTCATTCTGCGGCAAGAGTGCCGAGTTTGCCAAGAGGCTCATCGCAGGCCCAGGGGTGTATATCTGCGATGAATGTGTGCAGGTTTGCAACCGTATCCTGGCTGAGGACGAGAATGCCGCTGTTGGTGATTTTACTGTAGATGTACCTAAACCCAAGGAAATCAAGGACTATCTTGACCAGTATGTCATAGGTCAGGAGTATGCCAAGCGTGTACTTTCCGTGGCGGTGTACAACCACTACAAGCGTATTGCAAATTCCAAATCCCTTCCTGACGGGGTTGAGCTGGAGAAGTCCAATGTGCTGCTGATGGGCCCTACCGGTACCGGCAAGACCCTACTGGCGCGCACCTTGGCCAAGAAGCTGAATGTACCCTTTGCCATCGCGGATGCCACCACCCTGACCGAGGCTGGCTATGTGGGCGAGGACGTTGAAAACATCCTGCTGAAGCTGATCCAGAATGCCGGGGGCAACATCTCTATTGCCGAGAAGGGCATCATCTATATAGACGAGATAGACAAGATAGCCCGCAAGACCCAGAACGTTTCCATAACCAGGGATGTGTCTGGCGAAGGTGTCCAGCAGGCCTTGCTCAAGATTATCGAGGGTACGGTTGCCAATGTTCCACCCCAGGGCGGTCGCAAGCATCCCCAGCAGGAATACCTGCGCATAGATACCACCAACATCCTGTTCATCTGCGGTGGTGCCTTTGTGGGTCTGGACAAGACCATAGAGGCCCGGGTGTCCAAGATGTCCATGGGTTTCGGTGCCGATGTCAAGGTGAAGGGCCAGAAGAGCTACCGTGAGCTGTTTGCCGACCTGCATCCGGACGATCTGGTGAAGTTCGGCATGATTCCGGAGTTCATTGGCCGCCTTCCCATTCAGGTAGCCTTGGAGACCCTGAGCGTGGAAGACCTCAAGAGGGTCATCATGGAACCCAGGAACTCCATACTTCGGCAGTACCAGGAAAGCTTCAAGCTGGACGGGGCTGAGCTGGAATTTGATGCGGATGCCATAACCGCCATAGCCGAGCAGGCCATTACACGCAATACGGGGGCCCGCGGCCTCAGGTCCATTGTGGAAAACCTGCTGGTTGACATCATGTTCGATCTGCCTGGCAGCATGGAGAAGCGCAAGGTACTGGTTACCCGTGACACCGTGATGGAACGCCTGCCACCCGTTCTGGAGACCCTCAAGAAAAGCGCATGAACATCCTTGATTCATTGAGGCCCAAGGGTAGTCGATCCGGAGGATCGCGCTCCACAGGAGGGCGCTTCTTCGGGGGGGAGGCCTCAGGGACGGTCAATGAGCTGCCTTTGCTGTACGTCCGGGATGCGGTGGTCTTCCCGAACGCCCTTCTGCCCGTTCTGGCGGCTACCAAATTCTGTGTAGCCGCCGCAGACGAAGCCTTCAAATCCGACAAGCTGCTGTTTGTGTCCCTGCTCAAGTCCTTGCCATCCGATGGCCTCAACGATATTTCCGTCCATGAGATAGGCACCATAGCCCACATAGTCCAGGCGGTACGCCTGAACGATGGTTCGACCAGACTCCTGCTTGAAGGCCGCCGCCGTGCCCGCCTGAAGCGGACGATCTTCCGCAAGGAATATCTGGGTGCCGTGGTGGAGGATATAGACGAGGGGCCTGAAGATGGCCCTTGTGATCCTGCTATCGATGAGGTCAAGGAAACAGCCGCCCTGGTACAGATGGTTCGCAAGGATTTTACAACCTACGCCGAGCTGGTGAAGAAAATTCCTGCCGAGACGGTGTATCTGGTGCAACGTGCCGAGGATCCACGCAAGCTGTGCAACCTGGTTGCCAACGCCATGAACGTGAAGGTGGAGCGCAAGCAGGAATTGCTGTCCATCGTGCCGGCTGTGGAGCGCCTGGAAGCCAGTGCCGGTGCCCTGGCCCAGGAGATAGAGCTGCTTTCCCTGCAGAAGAAGATTTCACAGAAGGTGCGGGTCAAGATGGAAAAGTCCCAGAAGGACTATTTCCTCCAGGAACAGCTCAAGGAAATTAACCGCGAGCTGGGCAAGGACTCCGAAGAAAACGAACTGGTAGAGCTTGAAAAGCGCATCGAAGCCCGCCAGCCTCCGGCAGAGGTGCTGGAGAAGGCCAGGAAGGAACTCGGCCGCCTTGGCAAGCTGCAGCCCATGTCTCCCGAATCGGGGGTTCTGCGGACCTATTGCGAATGGATAGCCGACCTGCCCTGGTCCAACAAGAACCTTGATTCCAAGGATCTAGCCGAAGCGCGGGCCATCCTGGATGAAGACCACTACGGCCTCAGGAAGGCCAAGGAACGCATACTTGAGTTCATAGCTGTGCGCCAGCTGAATCCGGCAATAAAGGGCCCCATACTCTGTCTGGCAGGTCCTCCGGGTACGGGCAAGACCAGCCTGGGCAGATCCATAGCCAGGGCTCTCGGGCGGGATTTCGTACGAGTAAGCCTGGGTGGTGTGCGTGACGAAGCGGAGATACGCGGCCACCGCAAGACCTATGTAGGTGCTTTGCCTGGCAAGATACTGCAGAGCATGCGCAAGGCCGGATCGTCCAATCCTGTGTTCCTGCTGGATGAAGTGGACAAGATGAACAGCGATTTCAGGGGAGATCCCGCCAGCGCCTTGCTGGAGGTTCTGGATCCTGAACAGAATTCGACCTTCGTTGACCATTACCTCGAGGTGCCCTACGATCTGTCCGGTGTGGTCTTCATTACTACTGCCAATGGTCTGCATGCCATACCATATCCTCTGCTGGACCGCATGGAAGTGATAGAAATCCCTGGTTACAGCGAGAACGAGAAACTCGAAATCGCAAAGAATTTCATCATACCCAGGCAAATGGCAGAGAACGGCCTGGCCGGTTCGGGATTGCGTATCCGTGACGAGGCCATTCTCGAAGTGATCCGCCATTACACCATGGAATCCGGGGTGCGCAACCTGGAACGCGAGATAGCCAGGATGATCCGCAAGTCTGCCGAGAAGGCCGTGGAGGCAGGCTTTGCAACCAGACCCGATGGTGTGACCGGCTTCAAGCGTGTTGTCAGGGCATCCACGGTGCCGTCCCTCCTCGGCAAGCGCAGGCACGAGCACGACCTTATCTTTGCCGATCCCGGTACGGGCCTGGCCTGCGGGTTGGCCTGGACGGAGCAGGGCGGCACGGTGCTGCCGGTGGAGGTTTCCGTCTTCGAGGGAGAGGGTGAGCTGATCCTGACGGGAAACCTGGGTGATGTCATGAAAGAAAGCGCCCGCACGGCCCTGT
>MIBM01000245.1:6004-6967 GCA_001830645.1 Spirochaetes bacterium RIFOXYC1_FULL_54_7 | reverse complement strand
GGAATGCGGATTGTCTTTTCAGTCACCGTCGCCGCTTCCCTGGTCTCGATGCGTATGACCTGCCTCTGTCCCCTGACAACCACTTTATCCCTGTCCCGTGGCATGAGTTCAAGGCCGTCTTCATTACCGACATAGACTTTTACCAAGCTGAAGGCCTGGTATGACTCATCGGCCGCCGTTTTGTTGTCCACCAGCACGGTATGTCCACGGCCTGATACGAACACAAAAATTATGAGGGCAAGGTACACTATCAACACACCGCCGCGCACGATGAGTCGCCTGTTCGGGCCTCCCAAAGACTTTTTCATGGGCAATTCACTCATGACACGACCTCCCCCGTCCCCTGGCCATTTGCCGGTTCCACCGTGAGCTCGATTGTCGAGCCGACAGGAGCTCCTGGCCCACCACTGCCCCGCCGCAGGCCGGCCCGGTCAATCTCCACACCCCGCCGTTTCCGCCAGGCGTGCAGGATGAGGGCCAAGGCTATTGCCCCATAACTGAAAGCATCCCTGAAATACTCGCCTATCTGGGCAGAACCAAAGAGCTGGGAACCCGCCCTTGGCATCACGATGTACATCAGATGCAACAGCACCACGCCTACGAACACGTTGGGTATGGTCGCCTTGGTCACCGAAGCACCGCCCACAAGAATAGCCGCCACCGCGAAGAAACCGGTTTGCCTATGGGCGTTGTAGGTTGCCATGTTGCCCATATTCTGCAGGAAAATTATCTGCCCCACCATGGCCAGTACAGTGGAAATGATGATGGCTATTATCCTGGTGCGCTCCACCGGTATACCCGAGGCGTTTGAAACGATCTGGTCCTGGCCTATGGCCCTCATGTCCTGGCCCAGCTTGGTCCTGCGGAACCAGACAATGAATACACACAGAAGCACTATGACTATCAGGGTTCCAACCGGAATATTCAGCCCTGGCAGCCTGAGCATGAACAAATTGTCCAGAC
>MIBM01000245.1:0-5979 GCA_001830645.1 Spirochaetes bacterium RIFOXYC1_FULL_54_7 | reverse complement strand
GGTATTGCGTATGCCATACCCTCGGCTCAGGGTTATGGCCGCCGAGCGCATTGGAATTACCCCGCCCATAAGGTACAGGACAACGAACTGGTAGATTCCATCCATGAAGAAACCAAGGATGAAGCCAGTCACCATTTCTCGGCCCTTGGCGCGATTCAGTACCTCACCGCAGATCCAGCCCAGGAAAACAGCTATTGGCAGGCCAACCAGATTGGCAAATACCAAGCCATTGACGCCAACAATATTCCAGTCTACGGCAAAGATCAGGCCTACTTCACCAGCCATGGCGCCAAGGACTATGCCAAAATTAAGCCCCATTCCAGCCATTACCGGTAGAATCAGACTGAAAACAAGGAATGAATTACGGCCTATCCGGGTAACTATCTCTTGCAGTATATATCCCGCAGAAAGGCCGGAAACCGGGGTTGCAGCGGCTGTCAGTACCAAAAAAATTATGACGACGATATTGTCCGCGAAGAAGCGGCGTACATCCGGTTTCTTGGTCATTTGGACACCTTCGTCTTTCTAGTCAGGGCATACAGTATCATGCCGTTTGACAGCACTATCCGGATTACCTCGGACATATCGGTTTTCAGGACGCTGTTTATGACGCTGGGTGTCATGGTAAGTATGCCCTGGAACAGAAAGGTACCAACTATCACGTTGACCATGGTCGCCTTGTTTACACTAGCGCCTCCTATAAGCAAGGCGGCTACCGCCGGGAAGGCCATGTACAAAGGACCTTGGTACAACTGTATGAAGCCGTAGCTCTGCTGGTAGACCAGGATGCCTACCGCGCCAAGCATGGTGGAAATGATCACACTTATTGTGCGCATCTTGTCCACCGAAACACCGCCAGCTCTGGCAAAATCAGGATTCGAACCAACCGCTGTCATGGCTGTGCCAGTCTTTGACCTGAAAAACAAGTAGACAAGTCCTGCACACAGAAACACAAATAAAATCATACCTGTGGGCAGGAAGAAATTATTACCCATACGTACGGCAAGGAAATTGTTCAGCACCTGACCCCAGAAATTATCCAGGGTAATCGTCGTACGCAGACCCTGTCCGGCATAGCCCCACACCATGGCCGGGCTGGTGAACGGCAGAAGCAGCCACATGATGGAAAAGAAGGTTACCATCGCAAAACCTACATACATGGCAATGGTCATTTCATCGCCCTTCACCTTGTTCAATAGCTGGCCATACAACCAGCCAAACAAAACGGCAAAAGGCATGGCTATGACCAAGGCACCGAAGAACCCCAGCCAGCCGGTGAAACCCAACTGCATGGCTATGGTACCACCCAGCAGGCCGGCAATTATGCCAACAGGAAGGCCGAAGTTCAGCCCACAACCTGACTGAACCATAGGGACCAAAGCGAGCACGAGTATGCCGTTCTGACCAAAGCGGGTAAATACATCTGAAAAGGACGTGTCAATCCGTACACCTACAAAAGGTGCGGCAATGAACAGCCCAACCAGAAAGAAGAATATGATGACCCGTGGCCAGCCGAAATCGGTCACGAAATCCTTGAATTTACGCACCAACGGCCTCCTTGCGTGTCTCTCCTGCCATCAACAGACCGAACTCTGCAATGTCCGCATCCGGAAGCAGGATGCCTGCGATGCTACCTTCGTCCACAATGGCAACTCGATCACAGACTGAGCGTAGTTCCTCCAGCTCGCTGGAAACCATCACGATGGTAGTACCAAAATCACGGTTGTAGTGCCGCAGACTCTGCAACACAAGCTCCTTGGCCCCGACGTCAATGCCCCTGGTTGGCTCACTGACAAACAACATGTCAGGTTTTAGGGCAAAAGCCTTGGCCAGGCAGATCTTCTGCTGGTTGCCACCAGACAATTCTTTGGCTTTCTGTTTTGGGCCGGTGCATTTGATGGATAGCAGCTTGATGTATTCGTCAGCAAGCTTCCGCAACCCTGCTTCATCGCGCAATTTCACCAAGCCTGCCAGATACGATTTCAGGTATCGACCATGAACCTGCATGGTGGTGAAGCCGATATTCCAGTCCAGAGGCTCATCCAGAAGCAAGCCTACTCCGCGCCGGTCTTCAGAGACAAAGGCCATGCCTGCTTCAAGGGCAGCTCTAGGGTCGTTGAGTTGCAAGTTCTTGCCATGCAGAACTACACAGCCACCAGCCATATGCAAGCCCATAATACCATTGGGTATACCGAGCTTCCCTTGACCAGCCAAGCCGCCAATACCGAATATTTCACCTTTTCGTACTGAAAAAGAAACATCCCGCACGGTTTCGCCGGGCATGTCTACCCAGAGATGCTCTATTTTTAGGATTTCTTCACCGATGTCGCGGCCTTCACGGTCTGTCCGTTTTGCCTCTACATCCCGGCCTACCATCCAGGCTGCAATGTCTCTGACGGATACACCCTCCGAAGCGGTCTGTTTAACCGCTGCACCGTCTCGGAGCACTACGATCTTGTCCGCCACTGCGGTAACCTCGTGCAAGCGATGGGAAATGAAGATTATCGAGATGCCCTGGGATGCAAGATGCCTGAGGGCTTTAAGAAGAACCTCTGCCTCACTCTCGGTCAGTACGGCAGTAGGTTCGTCCAGAACCAGCAAGCGCACATTCTCGCGGTTAATTTCCCTGGCTATCTCGGTAAACTGCTTGTGCCCTACCGGCATTTCAGAGACCAGCATGCCAGGATCAAGCTTTACACCCAGACGGTTTATCGCCGATTCAGCCCGAGCCGTCATCGTAGCCCTGTCCAGCACGCTCAACCGCTCGCCGAAAACCTCGCAAGCCAGGGTCGAGCGCATGGCCTCACGGTTGAGCGCTATGTTCTCTGTGGTTGTAAAACCCGGAATGAGAGAAAATTCCTGGTGCACCATGCCGATACCGGCATCAAGGGCATCGAAGGGAGTATCGAATTTGACGGTCTCACCGTCAATTTTGATCAATCCCCCGTAGCCACCAGTATCAGCTATTACCGGCATACCAAACAGGATGCGCATCAAGGTGGTCTTGCCCGCGCCGTTTTCTCCGACAAGAGCTACGATCTGGCCTTTTTCAACAGTAAAACTGACATCCGAAAGCACGGTATTGCCATAAAAATCTTTGGAGATGCCTTCCAGGGATAGTAAAGGCGTTTCGATGGGCATGTTTCCTGCCTTGCTTGGATAGATGGAATTCACTATTCACATCACACCGGCACTGGATGCCGGTACGATCGTAAAAAAAGCGGCGCCGAGGCGCCGCTCCCTCGGGAACAGGCGCGGGAATAAACCCGCGCCATATCCATTTTAGTTCGAGTAGGTAATGTTGTAGTACTTGTCTGCAATCTTCTGCTGGGTGGTGGGCAGATAACCCTTGCCGAAGACGTAGGTATCCATGAACACCAGGAGGTGGTTCTTGGCCTTTACACCGGTGTTGGCATCGATATATGAGCCACCATTCCATTTGGCGCCGGGGGTATAAACTGCCAGGGCTGCGTAGAGCGCATCCAGGCTACCCTTCTGGGCCTTGCCTTCAATGATGTTCTTGGCATACTCGCCAAGTCCGGCGGTTACCGTGAAACCATAGGAGAAAGCCCAGGTACCAAAGCGGCCAGCGCCGCCCTTGGCTATGACTGATTCTTCAACTTTCTTCAGGATGGCGGGGAAGTTTCCAGCCTCAGCAGTCAAATCGATGCCAAGAGCTCCGGGATAACCCATGAGGGGAGAAGGAAGATCGGCTTCGACGAACATGCCACCATAGGTAAGTAGCTGCTTGAGCAAGGGCTCGGTATGGGCATCATTGGTGCAGAAGAAAGCTGTCTTCTGACCATATTTCTGGATCCAGGCAGGTACTTTCTCCAGTATGAATTGCTGGGCACCGGCCACGCCGACATCGGAGGTCGGGTCGGGGGCTGTCTCGAAGACGAACTTCATACCGAGATCCTTGCAAGCCTCTTCCATGATCTGGCGGCGGAGACCAAGAGTCTCATAGGACATGTGCCTGGGGAAGGAAATGTGCACGAAGGTGTCAGCACCCAGCTGCTTGGCTGCCCAGATGATGGTGTAGCCGCGGCTGATGAAGTCGCTGTTGAGTGCAAGGTCGGCCGCGGCCTGGATCACGAGGGGATCCTCATGGGGCTCGCCGGCAAACAGGAGGATATCAGCCCTCTTCTCGCGCACGCGTTTGAAGGCTTCAGCAGTGCCGGGCACTGACTGGTTCATGACAATGGCCTTCATAAGAGGATCATCAGCCAGGGCTACTACCTGGGAGATGGTGGTCTCCTGCTGGTCCATGAAGTTGTCAGGATAGGTGATGTGCTGGATCATGCCACCATCTGAAACCTTGCCATAGCGCTTGATAAGTTCTTCCGCGCCGCGCAGGTCATCTTCAGACTGGGAAACGGTACCGGTCACAACACCGATATGGAACGCGGCACCTTTGGCGCCGGCGGCCGGTTCTTTTGAACCAGCTGAAAAGACCATGACGGTAGCTGCCATGAGCAGAACTACCACGAGCAGTGAAACTTTCGACTTCATCATGCCACTCCTTGTTTTGGGAAACCTGGGCGGATCAACGTCCGTCACCTTAGGTGGTAACATCCGGGATATCAGTTTTTTATTGATTCGGGGAATGTGGCCACAACTGATGTCATTGTATCCTGATTTTAGTCAATTGGCAACAAGAGTCATGAAAATACCTTCACTGCCCGGCTGCCAGGCGATACCTCAACGGCATATTCACAGCCTCGGATGACAGGTACGAACGCCCCACCAGGTAAGGATCCGAACCGACCACCATGTGGTTGCGTGCCCTTACCCCGCTCCGGGGGTCCACAAAATGTGATGCGTGCCACTGTCCTGTTGGCCATACGGCATTCATCGCTGCTGCCAGGTTGGCTTCGCTTGCAGGCTTGCCATCCAGAATGGACTTGACATAGGCAAGAGAACCCAACTCAAGTAGTTGGGCAAGTTCTCCTGGCCACACCAGAGTCAAACCGGGTCGGCCTGGCACGTTTCTGGCAGTATCGATCATGGCCCGTATAGGATCTCCACCTGTTGGGACACTTACCAGACCACCTGACGGCATCTCATCAATAGTAAATCCAGAGTAGCCATTCCCGGGTCGATCCAGCTCGATAAATAAGGCTCCAGATGCATCGGCTATGCGGAGGGCTTCAGAAGCAAGGCGGCCATCATTAACCACAATGGCCGCCTCAGTGCCCGTTCCAATGCCTATCCCGGCTTCGATACCGAGGCCAGTCAAGGCCCTTCCCAGACCATCCGGGGCTATCGCGAGTGTTTCGAAGGTCATACCCATATCAGCGCTTGCCGCACGGAGTACTGCCAACCTGGTATTCAGACGCCAATCTTCGCTAGTACCGGGCATCGTCAGGGATACGATCAGGTTTCGGCCCAGCCTGGCAGCCGTCAAAGTCGTGGAATAGGCGCGCATGACATGGTCAAAGTCAAGAACGCTATCAGCAGCAGCCTGGATTACCAAGGGAGGTTCTGCAGGCAACAGGGCTATCAGCAATAGTCCAGCCCGCCTCTCCTTCAGTTCCATGAAGAGAGCGGCCGTCCCCTGGGGAGCATCAGCCACCACAATGGCACGTATCGTTTCATCATCTGCCAATTCCATCAAGGCCTTCCAGGCTGGACTCGATGAACCCAAACGCCCTGCGCCCAGTTCAACCGCAACCACCATACCGTTGGGGAAACCGGAAGGACTAGCAGGTTCCCTGGAAGAGGCAACCGCAATCCGGTATGGCGGAGGAACAAGCGCCACGACCTCATCAACTGACTCCAAAGCCTCGGGCACAGGCTTAGCCAGACATGACAATGATGAAGCAAGGAGAACCAAGGAAAGAATCGATGTACAATGTAAACGGCGCGGCATGGCCGGGACTATAGCATGAATATCAATGGCCTTCGAGTCTTTCAGATACCAGTCTTTCAAATACCCGCCGCTTGCGTTATCATGGACTATCCAACTCGGAACACCGG
>MIBM01000244.1:11832-13172 GCA_001830645.1 Spirochaetes bacterium RIFOXYC1_FULL_54_7 | reverse complement strand
GTACTAGCTGGCATACACCCCGAAGTGGTGGAACGTGCCCGGCGTTTCGTGGCGGCGGGTAACGTAAGCGTTTCCCTGGGTAACACCGCTGAAGTGCTTTATATAGAAGTTGTAATCACGGCAGGGTCGGAGCAGGCAAAAGCCTGCATCCAGGGTGATTACACCCGGCTAAGCCTGGTCGAGCACAATGGATCAGCCATCTTCATACTGAAACCTGATGAAGTCGATCCGCAGTCGACGGGCAACTCCCCGGCGGTGGAACTGAGTGTCAAAGCCATCCATGAATTTGCCATGCAAGCGCCTCTCCAGGAACTTCGTCCGATTCTGGTTGCGGCATTGATGAATACCACGCTCTCCAGGGAAGATCTGGACAATAGATACGGTTTGGGAGTCGGAAGAAACCTCGCGCAGGCGATGGAGCAGGGCTTTCCCCCAGGGGGAATAGCGGCCATGGCGGTCATGGAGACTGCGGCCGCGGTGGATGCCCGCATGGCGGGCTGTCCACTGCCTGCAATGACCAATTCTGGTAGCGGCAACCAGGGTATCACCGCCACAATGCCTGTTGTCGTAATGGCACGGGAACTCAAGTCTTCGGAAGAACAGCTTGCAAGGGCCCTGACACTCAGCCATCTTGTAAGCATTCATATCCGCCAGCACTGGGATCGCCTCTCCGCCATGTGCGGGACCATAGCCGCAGGTACCGGGTCTGCGTGTGGAATGGTATACCTGCTGGGTGGAGCTTACCCCGAACTCACGTCGGCTATCGCGAATATGGCCGGCGATCTATCCGGAATGGTATGTGATGGGGCCAAGCCTGGCTGCGCCCTCAAAGCATCCTCAGCTGTCCAGTCGGCCTTCAAGGCAGCAATGTTGGCTATGGGTGGCATCAGAACTGGCGGTACGGAAGGCATAGTCGATGTCAATGTAGAAAAAATCATTGACAATCTGGGCCGCCTCAGTTCAGAAGGCATGCGGCAAACCGACGTTATGGTGCTTGAGATGATGATTGCCAGACAAGCCGCCGGCTGACCCGCCGGCTGACCCTTGCAGATTCTTCTTGACAGTTCGGAATTTCTCGTTTATTTAATTAACTAACTAAGTTAATTAAGGCGAGGTCCATGAAGGCACAAGTCCCTGCAGACCTTAAGGAACACAACCGCATGCTCGTGTACCAGCTTGTACGTTCAGGGGGGGCCATTTCCAAATCCGGGATTGCCAGAAGACTGGGGCTCAGTGTACCTACGGTACTCAAGATTGTCGAATATTTCAGGGGACTCGGAATACTGGGCGATGCAGGGGAAGGCGAATCAGCGCTTGGCCGGAAACCCATGCTGATGAGT
>MIBM01000244.1:10828-11753 GCA_001830645.1 Spirochaetes bacterium RIFOXYC1_FULL_54_7 | reverse complement strand
GCAATGTACTTGCCCTGAGGCGCTCACCCGCGCCGCCGGACCTTGCACTACTCCTCGGGGGTCTGCTAGCTGACGAAGTCGAGGCCCTGATAAGGGATTCCGGCGTTCAATCTGGTCTTGTCAAAGGGCTCGGTGTAGGAGTACCCGGTGTCGTCCACTCCAAGGAGCTTTGCATCAGCCAGGCTCCGTTGGTCGGCATCAATGCGAGATTCAACTTCAGTACACTGATGTCCATTCTCAGGGACAGACTTGGCTTGCCCGTACATGTGGCCAATGACGCCAACGCGGCTGCCCTTGGCGAGCTGGCCGCACGAAGGGCAGGAAGCGGAGGCGACCTGATATTCGTGGAGCTGGGAAGAGGTGTAGGCGCCGGACTTGTTCTTGACGGACGACTGCGCGAAGGTCCCGGCTCCGGTGCCGGAGAGATAGGATACATGGTCCTTGATTCCAAAGCACACAGGGTAGCCTCAGGCCCGGGCTGGCTGGAATCAGCCATGAATCTTCCCGCTTTCTGGGCGGAGGTCGACGGTGGAGGCTCTCCCAGCAAGGAATCGCTTCATCGGGTGTGCCACTTTCTGGCTCTGGGACTGTCAAATCTATGCATAGCCCTGGATGTCGGCAATGTGGTGCTTGGGCGCGCCGGCAAGGAAAGCTTCGGACCAGCCCTGCTCGAGTGCCTTCGCCAGGAACTCCACAGTCTCTGCCCCATGGATATTTCGTGTGAGTTTTCCCGTGCTGGAGAACCTGGGGTAACCGGGGCTGCAGGGCTTGCCCTGGATGAATGGGTGAAAGCCATCTGCGCGGCCTGACCGTCTGCGCTTTTTTATTTGTATTCAGGTGGATGGGGAATCGTGTGCAACGGATTCCCCTACCGCATGGAGAATATGCTCGCTGGCGGAACCGGCGTTGGCCGGAAGGCTACGTA
>MIBM01000244.1:7807-10821 GCA_001830645.1 Spirochaetes bacterium RIFOXYC1_FULL_54_7 | reverse complement strand
CCCGAGAAGGAGGAGACGCATGAAAGGATTCAGGAAAGTCGGACTGGCGCTGGTAGTCCTGCTGATTCTTGCAGCACAGGCTGCATCGGCAGCGCCGGTGACAATTACCTACTGGCAGTATTTCTACCAGTCCAAGGTGGATCTGGTGGACGAACTCATCAAGCAGTTCGAAGCAAAGAACCCGGATATCAAGGTGGACCATGTAACGTTCCCGTACGAAAGCTACAACCAGAAGGTAGCCGCCTCGATTCCGGCCGGAGAAGGTCCGGATGTAATCAACCTGTATTCGGGCTGGCTTCCCATGTATGTCAAGGCAAACTACATACAGCAGCTCCCCCAGGCGGATTTCTCGGATGCCTACATGAAGAGCACGTATTTCCCGTTTGTGATGGACGCCGTAAAATTCGGTGGCAAGCTGTATGCTGCCCCCACCGCGGTTCGCACCTTGGCGCTCATCTGGAACAAGAAGCTGTTCCGGGAAGCCGGGCTCGATCCCGAGAAGCCGCCCAAGACCCTTGACGAGCTTGCAGCCTTCGCCCGCAGACTTTCCAAGTACGATGCACAAGGCAACCTCATCCAGGCAGGGCTCGCGATGCAGCCAAACGGCCAGGGCCACAGCTGGCTCCGTGACGTCCTGTTCCGCCAGTTCGGCGGCGCTCCGTATGACACCACCGGCCGCAGGGTCGCCTACGACTCCGCCCAGGGTGTAGCTGCCCTTCAGTGGTACATGGACCGGATACAGAAGGACAAGGTTGGCTACCCCAACTTCATGACTGACGATGTGACCGCCTTCAAGGCCCAGAAATCCGCCATGACCATCGATGGATCATTCCGCATTGGCACCTTCAAGGCACTGCCCGATCTCGACTGGGGCGTCACCGAGCTGCCATCGCATAATGGCATCCAGTCCAACTTTGCCTCGTTCTGGACACATGCGATAGTTACGGGCGTCAAGGGCAAGGAACTTGAGGCTTCCATCAAGTTCCTCAAATTCATTACCTCCGCCGAGGCCATGGAGATGTGGCTGGCCAAGGTCGGTGAGCTTCCCGCCAATCCCAAGATAGCCGAAGCGCACAAGAACGATCAGTACGTAAACGCCTTCATGAAAGGCCTGGCCTATGCCCATTCCACCATCTTTGTTGATGAAGCGGGGCAGAGAACGGTATTCGTCGATATGATCGACGAGGTCAACCTCAAAGGCACCAAGGTTGACGTGGCTCTCAGGGCTGCGGCTGCCAAGGAGCAGAAGATTCTGGACGATTTCTGGAAGTAAACGATTCTGTCGCGCCGGTTGCTTCTGAACACCGCAGCCGGCGCGGTTCATGGGAGGTCTGGATGACGCTTGCAAAGAAAAAAGCGATGACTGCCTATCTTTTTCTGGCCATTCCCCTAGTGTTTTTCCTGGGGGTTCGATTTGGTCCGATGAGTTACGCGATGGTACGTAGCACAACCGACTGGAGTCTTCTCAGGAATACGAACGAATTCCTGGCGCTGGAGAATTTCAAGGCTGTACTAGGTGATCCGGTTTTCATGAAAGCCTTGGTCAATACCATACATTACGCCATCCTTGGCGCTCCGCTGGTCATCATCCTGAGCCTTGCGATTGCATTGCTCCTCAACCGCATCACCATGGGCAGGAGTTTCTTCAGGCTTGTCTACATCCTTCCGTACATAACGCCTATCGTTGCGGTCAGCTGGGTCTGGAGATGGATGTACCAGAGCCCCCCGCTGGGCATAATAAACGCCTTGTTCTCGGCACTCGGGCTACCGGCGATGGACTTCCTGTTAAGCCCTGACCAGGCCTTGCATTCGATACTGGCTGTAAATGTCTGGGTGGAGATAGGTTACTGTGTTACGATATTCCTCGCGGGAATCCAGACAATACCAATGGACTGCATAGAAGCAGCCAGGATTGATGGAGCCAATGGGCGACAGGTCCTCTTCAAGATAGTACTGCCGCTGCTCATGCCCATCACCCTGTTCCTTGCCATCATGCAGGGCATACAGTTCCTGCGTATCTTCACACCTGTCTACAACATGTCTACCCAGGGCATGGGAGGACCGCTGGATTCAACCAAGTCAGCAGCCCTGTATATCTACCAGACGGCCTTTACCAAATTCGAGCTGGGACGTGCCGCCGCCGCCAGTCTCTTCCTGTTTGCCCTTATAATGACAGTGACGCTGATCCAGCTCAAGCTCTTTGACAAGAAAGCCACCAACGGGGAGGTCGCATGATGGTGGAAAAGCGGATCGGCACCAGCGCCGCATACCTCGTCCTTGCGGTCCTGTCCATAGCAATGATATTTCCATTTTTCTGGATGCTGATGTCCTCGTTCAAGGATGCAAGTCAGATCTTCACCCCACGCCTGGTTCCTGAGCATCCCACAATCGACAATTACATACAGATACTGTTTACCGGAAACTCCAAGTTTCCACAGTGGTTCATCAACAGCGCCATAGTGGCTATATGCACAACCACATCGGTGTTGTTTTTTGATTCACTGCTGGGTTACACCCTGGCAAAATTCGTATTCCCCGGCAAGAAAATAATTTTCCTGTTGATAATAAGCACCTTGATGATACCGACAGAAATGCTCGTCATACCCTGGTACGCCTTGTCCAGGGCCATGAAGTGGGGCAATACGTATTGGGGTATCATGTTCCCTGGCATGATAAGCGCGTTCGGTGTATTCCTGATGCGGCAATTCATGACCACCATTCCAAACGACCTTCTTGATGCTGCGCGTATAGACGGCATGGGTGAGCTGAACATTTTCATCAAGATTGTGCTGCCCCTCGTCAGCCCCGCGCTGGCAACCCTGGCCATATTCAACTTCATAGGCAACTGGAATGCCTTCCTTTGGCCCTTGATCGTCGCCTCGAAACCACGCATGTTCACCCTGCCCGTGGGCTTGGCCAATTTCTCCGGCGAGGCAGGCAGCGACTGGCATCTCATCATGACCGGAGCAACCGTTTCCATGCTCCCTCTCATCATCATCTTCCTCATTTTCCAG
>MIBM01000244.1:7078-7801 GCA_001830645.1 Spirochaetes bacterium RIFOXYC1_FULL_54_7 | reverse complement strand
ATTGTCCGGGGGATCGCAATGACCGGATTGAAAGGATAGGCAATGCGCGTTATTGACTCACACGTACATTTTCCCGAAGACAGGATACTGGACGATGGAACACCGATAGTGGCGACCGCTACAGACAAGGCGCAGGTAGGCTACTCAAGCGGCAGGTCCGGCAAGGTGGTCCATCCATGGATCGACAATGAAAAAGCCAGATGGGAGTCTGCCTGGCGCTTCCCGTCACCCAGGGCGGTAAGCCGTGAGGAAGGCGAAAAATCATGGCGTCTTGAGGTAGAAAAACACGACTACCTGAAGACAGTCGTCCTTGTGACCAGCGGCAGCAACGACTTCATGGCTGACCTGATTGCGCGCAACAAGGACATATTTGTCGGATATGCCCACCACGACCCCTTGCTTCCGGATGCTGCCGACAGGCTTGAAAAAGCCATCAAATACCAAGGCTTGAAGGGTTACAAACTCCTGGGACCCAAGATAGACAGGCCGCTGGCCGACCCATCCTTCAATCCCCTCTGGGAAGTTGCCCAGGCTGCCCGGATACCTGTGCTCATCCACTTCGGCATAATGGGTGGCGCAGGCGGGATAGCCAACCACATCAATATCAACCCCATGGCCATACACGACGTAGCCAAGCGCTTCCCGGATATGCCCATCATCATTCCACATCTGGGCTGCGGCTATGTTTTCGAGACACTCAACCTGGGCTGGGCCTGCCCGAAC
>MIBM01000244.1:0-7069 GCA_001830645.1 Spirochaetes bacterium RIFOXYC1_FULL_54_7 | reverse complement strand
GAGGTTTTACCGAGGCGTATCTGGATATCCAGGTTCGGGAAATGTGCGACAACGGTTTTGACCAGGATGAGGTCGATGCGGTACTGTATCGCAATATGGCTGGCCTGCTCGGGATTTCCTGAAGGCCTGCGGCCGAGAGGGCAAGACAAGGAGCCAAGATGTTTTCTCCGGTCTACACCGAAAGGGTACTGGATCCTGCCTACCATAACTGGAAAACCTGGTATGCCGTAGCTGCGGTAGCAGTCCACAAGGCGCACCTCCTGGGTCTCGTGGAACGAGGCATAATCCCCAGGGAAACAGGCGGTCTCATCGCAGGCGCGATAGAAGGCATGGAGGCTGATTTCAGCTACCCCGACTCGATTCCACCTTCGGTGGAAGACCTGTATTTTGTCTATGAGCGTGAACTGGGCCACAGGATAGGCCCTGAAAATGCCGCGTTCCTGCACACGGCCCGTAGCCGCAACGACATGGACAACACGATCTTCCGCATGGCCCTGAGGCAGACCATGCTGGATTTCACCGAAGCCTCGCTTGGGGTTCTCGATTCGCTCATGACCAGGGCCAAGGCGGGTACCACCGAACTGACTATCCTGTATACCCACGGCCAGCCGGCAAATGTTTCGACTATGGGCCATTACCTGTCGGCCTTCGCAGGTGAATTGGCCAACGACCTGTCCGATTTCATGGCCGCTCTCGATGTAGTCAATCTTTCAACCATGGGTGCCTGCGCGATAACCGGTACCGGCTTCCCCCTGGATCGAACAAGGGTTGCCAGCCTGCTGGGGTTTCCATCCTTTGTCGTCAACACCTACGAGGCGATCTCCTCGACCCACTGGCTAACCCGGCCAGCAGCGGCGCTGGAGGAATTGCTCCAGGATATTACCCGGCTCATGGCAGATATGTCGCACAAGGCCAGTTGCGAGGTTGGGCTATTGACCTTTCCCGATACCCTCGTCCAGATCAGCAGCATCATGCCCCAGAAACGCAATCCTGTCATCCTGGAGCATATCAGGATACAAGCAGGATTGGCTGCGGGCACCTGCCTGTCGATCAGAAACCTCTGCCGCAACGCCGCCTACCAGGATATCAACGAAGCCTCCGATGCCCCCGTAACCGAGTTGCTTGGAGCGTTCCGCCTGGCCACATCGGCCATGGCCCTGCTTCGTGACGTTCTGGAGAATGTCGACGGTAACGACTCCATGGTCAGGAGCATGGCCGCCACTTTCGGGGTTACGACAACGGAACTTGCCGATACGATGGTGAGGGAGACGGGGATAGGTTTCCGCAGCGCACACGAGATAAGTTCACGCTATGTCCGCTCCGGCAATGACGTGGCGGAGCTCCGCCAGGCGTTCCAGGAACATGCAGGAAAGCCTCTTCCGTTTGACGACAACCGCCTCGCCACGATACTCGAACCCGGATACTTTGTAGAAATCCGCACACTTGCCGGCGGACCGGCGGAAGCTGGCATGCAACCAGTTTTTGCTTCTCTGGACGAACGTGCCGGCGCTCTGCGATCGAAGCAGGCTTTGATATCGGAGAACCTTGAATCTGCCAGGATCGCGCTCGGGCAAGCCTGGAGAGAGATTCTTCAATGAAAAGGCTGTTTCTGGGAGTGGACTGCGGAGGAACAAGTCTCCGCCTGGCAGCCGCAGACGCATCGGGAACCATCTTGACCGAACGGATCATCCCCACTGGGATGGCCCAGGAGAGGGAAAACGGACTGGGCGAAGCCATAGTGTCCCTCGTCAGCGATCTCCTGCCGGATCTGGACAGATATGCCTATTCGATCGGGGGTGTCGGGATCGGCTTGCCCTTTGTATGCTGGGACGGAAAAGCCCACCTGTGCCGGAATGTCCGTGCGCTGGATCCGGTATGGCTCGATGAACGCCTCCGGCGAAGCATCGGCGCTCCCGTGGGAATAACCAACGACGTAAAATGCGCAGCGCTCGGCGAATCCTGGCTCGGTGCAGCCAAGGGTGCTGATCCCTTCGTCTACCTGAATGTAGGAACGGGTCTTTCAGCCGCCTTGTTTTCCGGTGGTCAGGTCCATCAAGGCGCGCACAACGCAGCCGGCGAGATAGCGTACTGGGCCATAGAACCTGGAGAGCCAAAACACCTTGCAGAAGGGGTTGGCCCGCTGGAGGAGGTCATGAGCGGCGTCGGGCTGTCAGGCACGTACCGGTCCATCTCTCCAGGGAAGCAAAAACTGTCTGCTGAAGAAATATTCAGGAAGGCAGATGAGGGAGACACGCTGGCTGCCTCCGTCATCGAACGGGGGCTGAGCTATCTCCTGCCCGCGATAGCCAACATCCTCACATTTGCCGACCCTGAACTCCTGGTGATCGGCGGCGGCGTATCAAAAGGACTTGTCAGGTTCTCAGGCCGCATTGAATCATACATCGGTGGCATTACACCCTTTCCCCCACGGCTTGCCTGGTCATCCCTCGGCGGCAGGGCCGGGCTTGTCGGTGCTGTGCATTTGGCCATGATAACAGCCCGAGCAGAGGCGGTAATCGTGGAGTGATACCCGCATCCTTGAAATGCAAGCATGTTGGAACGCCGGTGTGAATCTGATTTAATCTGCCGGAATCTGCCGACGGAAAACTTCGCGTAGGTTGAGCGCAACTGAGGTGCTACGCATTCTACTAGCATGAAACGTGGCTGGGAACATCTGGCTATCAGAACCTTCCCCACTCCTCAGCGGCTTCATACAGGGCCTTCACGTTTTCAGTCCTGGCATTGGAGGGCAGCGAGCAGCCGGATGACAGGATGAAGCCGCCGCGCCGTCCCTGGGTCTCGATCAGCCGCCGGCAGTAGATCAGCACTTCATCCCTGGTCCCGAAGGCAGTCAGCCAGGCCGGTACATTGCCTTTGAGACAGGTATGTCCCCCCAGGACTTCGCCGGCCTTTACCATGTCGGTGTCGCCATCAAGTTCGATGATGCAGCGTCCGGCCGGGAAACGTCTGAACACCGCAAGCCGCTCCGTCCAGCGGGTATCGCAGTGCAGTACCGGAGTGATGCCTGCCTCGAGCAGCATGCCTATGATGATCTTGAGGTCTGGGTATACAAACTCCTCGAAGTGGGTCGGCGAAAGAATTGCCGGTGAACTGCGTGACAGCGCGACGAACACCCGGTTCACACCCATTGCGACAGCCCCGCCGATGGCAAGTCGTGTCATTGCCCGGGCCCATACCGGGCCAGCGGACCTTACCGCGCCGGGTCGGTCGTAGAGGTCGGTGCACATCAGGCCAAGGCTGCGGCCGATCGACCAGTATTCGAACAACGGCCCCGGATGCATGAAACCGACTGCCGGTTCGATGCCGGCAGCACGCAAGGCCCGGACCTGCCGGCGGGCAGCCAAGGTGTATGACAGGATCATTGACAGGCCCTGGACCAGCCCAACCTGAGGATGGAGCCGGCGGGCAACTTCACGTAGCAGGATCAGCAGCCCCCAGCGCCGCAGCAGTTCGTAGTCTTCAGGACCTAGCAATTCGAATTCCTCGAACTGGTGAATCTCGTTCTCCGGCAAGTCCCGGCCTGGCCAGTACACCCGGGCAGGAGCAGCCATGATCAGGGTGAGGCTTACATTCTCGGCCAGGTAGGTCATGTCCCAGGGCCCCAGTTCAAGGGCGGTACGTAGTACCGCCTGGAAACGCTGGCGGTTGTCACGGATGAACACGTCCTTGGCAAGACCGGTATAGCTGGCGGCAAAGTGGTCCACCCAAGGCGCCACAGGCACCCGGTCCACCGCTTCCAGCTTGATGGCTGCCTGTATCCGCTGGGCCGAATTCATGGACTACCGGCGGATGATTCTCCAGCCGACGCTACTCCGGCATACGGGTTGCTGGCTGATGCTTTTCCTGTTGGCACCTTGCCGCCTTTTTTTTTGGCGTAGCCGACATAACACAAGGCCTTGATACTGCTTTCATGACAACGGAAGACAGCGCAGAGTTCACGAACGCTCAAGCGCTTTTTTGCCATGCCACGCAGTTGTGGAAGATGGTATAGTAATTCGAAGCCAGGCAGTATGCCTGTAACATCTTCAACCTGAAGATCCGCATCCTTCAGTGCCTGCTGCAGCTCTTTGGTTTTGATGAAGTATTTCCAGTTGTGTATGTCCCGGGGGATCATCCTGGTGAGCGGAAAGATCTGCATCAAGAATATAACTATGAAATAACTCAGCATGGTTCTGTTTACGGTTTCAAAGAAGAAAAGCCCCCCAGGTGCCAGCACCCGGGAAACTTCGCTGATCACCTTGCGGAAATCACTGACATGCTCCAGCACATCAAGGCAGAAAACTATGTCGAAGTGATTGTCCGGAAAGAGCAAAGCCTCCCCCACTCCTTCCTGGTAATCGATCTGCAGATTCTTGATCTTGGCATGACTGCGGGCTGTAACCAGACTGGGGGCGGATGGATCAAGGCCAGTGGTATCGAAGCCGTATTTTGCTATTTCCTCGGTCAGGAAGCCACCGCCGCAACCTATATCCAGAACCCGCTTGTGGCGGTAGTCATAGGACCGTGCAACAAGATGGCGTAACACATAGGCGAATCGTACCGGATTCATCATGTAGCGTATGATCATCAGCGGGTTATCGGTGTCCGACCACCAGTCCGTGGCCTCACGGTCATAGAATTGATTGTCCACGAAGGTCTTGCGGTCCAGAAGTGTGACCGTAAAGGTACTGCCGACCTCCGGTTCGCTTGCAATGTCTACGGTTCCGTCGTAGCGGCTGGCCAGGGAGCGGATGATTGACAATCCGAGGCCACTGCCTGGTATGCCGGCAGTCCTGGAGTTGCGTATCCGGGAGAATTCACCGGACAGGCTGCCAAGCTCGGCGGCTGTCATGCCTATACCGGTATCGCTTACAGAAATCACAACTCTGTCTTCCCGGCGCTTGCAACTGATCGAGACAGAGCCACCTGGACGGTTGTACTTGACTGCATTGGATACAAGATTGTTGATGATGATCTCGACTTCCTCGGCATCTGCCAGCATCCCCACAGGAGCGGAAGTTTCCAGATTCACGGTGATCTGCAAAGCCTCTGCCGCTGGAACGATACCGGCACAGGCTTTGCCGGCGATTCTTGTAATGTCCACTTGTGCAAGCTGCCGCTTCTTCTGCCCTGACTCTATCCGAGTCAGATCCAGCAGATCGTAGATCAGAGTGTGCATACCATCCAATCGGGTCAAGGATCGTTCGATCATGTGCTGGTGGTCCATGCCGCCGCTTTCCGGTTCGGGCTCCTGAAGAAGCCTCAGGTACCCTTGCACCGCAGCCAGCGGTGTCTTGAGTTCATGGACAATGGCAGTCAGGAATTCAAAACGTATCCTGCGGCGTTCATTCGCTATGCGTCGCGACTGGCGCTGCAAGACGATGTGATCCACAGCCTTGCAGACCGCGGAACGGACTTCGTCCGGGGTAAATGGTTTTGCCAGGAAGTCGAACGCACCAAGTTTGGTGGCCCGCACTGCATTCTCAAGGGTGCCATAGGCGGTGATCATGATGACCAGGATATCAGGGACATCGTTACGGATGGTCTGGAGCAGGCTGATCCCTGATACTCCAGGTAATCCATGATCGAGCAGGAGGATGTCCGGCTTGGCTTGTTCAAACAGTTGCAAGGCCTGCTCGGCGGATGCCGCCTGGCTTAACCGGAAACCAACGCTTGTAGCGTTTTCTTTGACCTGGTGTACATAGCCATCCAAGGTCCTTTCTACCGCGTCGCGCATCCCTGGCTCATCGTCCACCACCATCAGGTGCAGCATTTCGGTCGCAGTGGATTGCATTGCTTCCTCCGTCCCTTCTTCCATCCTGTCTGGCTTCAAGACCGGGTAGGTATTGCCCGGTGATCAGGTCGGTCAAGCAGATGGTCAACCATGCTCTTCAACTGCTGAGGATGCACCGGTTTGTGGATGAACGCGTCGCACTGCAGCATGGAATGGAAATGCGCCGGATCTGCCGGAATATCCAGCCCCGCCAGGTCAGCAACCGATGTCAGTATCAGGACTGCTGTTTCAGGATACAGCCGTTTGATGTGCTCGCAGAGTACACACCCCGAATGCCTGTCTTCCATCATCATATCGACAATGGCCAGATCCACAGTCATGGTGCCCAGTATCGCTTCTGCTTCCTGACGGTTGAACACCTTGGTCACCTGGTGCCCCAGAGCAGTCACAATGTGTGACACCTGATCAACGATGTCGATATCATCATCTACGACCAGTATTTTTTTAGCTTTCGACATGGGCCCCCCTCCCAGGACCAGTCTCCCCATCACCGGGATCTGCTGGCAGCAAGATCTCGAAGCAGGCCCCACCGCCCGGCTTGTTGAAGGCACGGATCGATCCACTGTGCATCTTGATGATCCCGTAGCAGACCGCGAGTCCCAGGCCGGTTCCCTTGCCTATCCTTTTGGTTGTATGGAAGGGCGTGAACAGATGCGGCAGTATCTCTTCCGGAATGCCGGGGCCGTTGTCAGTTACATGGATTCTGATTTCAGCATCCATCTGCTCCGTATCGATGCAGATGGTGCCATCATCGGCCATTGCCTCAACCGCATTTTTAAGCAGATTGTCAAATACCTGCCGCAGTTGTGATGGATCCACTTGCTGAGCCTTGAGGGCTTCATCCAGTCCAAGCTCGATGCGCATCTTGCCAGACAGGTCTACAGCGGTCACATCGTGGGCGGCTTGCCGGATCAGGTCGTTGATGTATGTAGTCTTCAACTCAAGCCGGTTTTCCCGTGAAAAGTTTAGAATACCCTGCACAATGGTTCGTGCCCGTTCGGCTTCGTGTACGATGCGCTGCACATCATCAAGTGAGCGCTCATTGAATTCCGTTTTGATCTGCCCCAGCAGCAAGTGGGAGTACATCAACACGACTCCGAGTGGATTGTTGAGTTCGTGGGCAATACAATACCCGCAGCCATCTGACCCATCGACGCCAGCTTCTCGGCCTGTACCAAGCGGTTCTGGCTCTCTTTCAGATCAACAATTGATTGTTCCAGTCTGGAGATCATGTACGGCAGGCACATATCGACTTCTGCGATACCGCGGTACACC
>MIBM01000243.1:789-1345 GCA_001830645.1 Spirochaetes bacterium RIFOXYC1_FULL_54_7 | reverse complement strand
GCCGGTATTCGCTTCTTTGCTCCAACCCTTCGATTCCTGGCCTGCCGGCAAAGTCTATCCTAAGACCGACCCCAAGTCGATCACGCCCAAGATGTACAGCATCGGCACCTGGAACGGCGTTCAGCTCGGCGTGCCAATCAACGGCAACCTCTATGTCTGGATGACCCGCAAGGACCTCATCGAGAACCCCGCGTATCAGACGCAGTTCAAGGCCAAGTACGGCTACAAGCTCGCGGTTCCCAAGACCTTCAAGGAACTGCTCGAGATGGGCACCTTCTTCCATGAGAACGGCATTGCCTCAGGCTTTGGACCCTTCAACGGCGGGCCCGCCGGCGGTCTGTCAGAAGCGGTGTTCATGTGGGAATCCCACGGTACCAAGTTCATAGACTACACGGGCGGCACCTTCAAGGTAGTGCTGGACGAGACCAAGGCCATTGAAGGCATGGAGTTCTACAAGAAGCTGATGGCCATTTCTCCCAAGGGCGCAGAGACCATGGCTCATGTGGAGCGCCAGGCCGCCTTCGCCGCCGATCCCAAGGGCGTATTCTCGATGTTT
>MIBM01000243.1:0-646 GCA_001830645.1 Spirochaetes bacterium RIFOXYC1_FULL_54_7 | reverse complement strand
CAAGAACCAGGAAGCCGCCGCCGAGTTCGTCTATTGGTGGTCAAGCAAGGCTGTAGCCGACAAGCTTGTCCAGGCCAACACCATCCCTGCCCGCACTGAAACCCTGACCAATCCCGCCTATGCCACCAGTAAGCCCTGGCTGCCCGCTCTTGCCGATTCCATGGCCGTAGCCGCCTCCAGGCCGCGGTTCAAGGAAATTGGCCAGGTACAGGATGTAGTCAAGAAATATTGGGTGCAGGGCATAACCGGCGCCATGCCTACCAGGGACGCAATCCGCGCCATCGTCAAGGAAACCAATGATATCCTCCAGAAGGCTGGCTACTAGCCAAACGGGGAACGTCGCCTTGAAAAAAAGGGCGGGGGGCCTTGGGTCCCCCGTTCCTTTTTTGTTGCCGGCGCTCCTGATTGTATTCGCGGTCCTGATATTCCCCATCCTGTTTTCCTTTGTCGTCTCGCTCTTCGACTGGCCGCTTTCGGCTGGAGGTGGTGCACGGCGCTTCATCGGTGCAGGAAACTATGTGGATCTGGTTCAGGATGAGGAATTCTGGAACAGCCTGAAGTTGCAGCTCGGGTTCATCTTCATCGCCATACCCATCGAGATATTGCTTGGGCTCGGGGCAGCATTGCTGCTCAACCGCGAGTTCCA
>MIBM01000242.1:7036-7786 GCA_001830645.1 Spirochaetes bacterium RIFOXYC1_FULL_54_7 | reverse complement strand
AGCCAGGCCGCTGACCCTGGGGCAGGCCTCCCGCGTGCCTGGGGTCAGACCCTCTGATGTGGCCCTTCTGGCTGTCAGACTTGGCGCCAGAAGCTGATTTTATTCCTGTTTGGCGACGAGCGATGCAAATATCTGAAATACGTCCATTCCAGCGCAATGATTATTAAAAAAATCGTTAACAAGAGCTCCTGACCATTGAAACGAAATAACCGGCGCGATATTATACGCGTGCTTCTGGAATGCCATCAAAACCAGCGCCAGTTTTCCCTATATGCGGCGTTGCGTCTGGATACAATGCGAGGTTGCATAGAATGAAATCACTCGGCATCAATATCGGCTCTTCGAGCCTTAAAATCGTACTTGCCGAGGATGGCCGGCCGGTCTGGTCATCCCTGGCTCCCCACGAAGGGGATTTTGCGGCGGTCGTACATGCCTTGCTGGCCGAAGCAAGGGTACCCGAGGGCACCCCTGTGCTGGTGACAGGCAATGAAGGCCGGTTCATGTTCGATGCCGCCGGTACCCTGGAACCACTTTGTGTCGAGGCTGCCCTGGGAGCCCTTGGCTACAAGGCCGATGCGGTGGTCAGCATGGGTGGCGAGGACCTCATCGTCTACTCCCTCGATGCCGCTGGGAAGATCGTAAACAACTTCTCGGGCAATAAATGCGCCTCCGGTACCGGCGAGTTCCTGAAGCAGCAGCTTGCCCGCATGGACCTGACCTTGGCAGACATAGACAGGGTGCCTGACAGCG
>MIBM01000242.1:1178-6944 GCA_001830645.1 Spirochaetes bacterium RIFOXYC1_FULL_54_7 | reverse complement strand
TCCCTTTCCGATGTCATGGCTGTGAAGGTGGTGGACTTCCTGAAGCGGGCCAAGATCACCAAGGGCAAAGTGGTGCTTACCGGCGGCGTAACCCTGAACCGCCACATCGTCAGGTTCATCCGTGACAAGGCACCAGGCATCGAGTTCATTGTCCCGGAGACTGCCTCGGTCTTTGAAGCCTTTGGTGCTGCCGTGCTGGCTGACCAATCCGGTTCGCCCTTGCCCCATGCAGACAAGCTCCTGCGACCCAATGTGGTCCGCTTCGATACCCTGCAGGACCTCAAGAAGTGGCGCAGCAAGGTGAAGTTCTTCGATTCTTCCGAAGGTGTGGCCGTCGCAGGCCGGGAATACATCCTGGGTGTTGACGGCGGCTCTACAACCACCAAGGCCTGCCTGGTGGATGCCCAGACCGACGAGGTGGTTGCCAGCCACTATGGCCGCACCCATGGCGACCCTGTAAAAGCCCTTAAAGAATGCATCAGTATCATCCGGCGGAAAGTGGCTGTAGACTTGGCTGCCGCCGGCACTCCCGATGCGGAGATCAAGGTAAGCCTGGTAGCCACAACCGGCTCGTCCCGGGAGATCCTCGGCGTGTTCCTTGAGACCCCTGGAGTCTACAACGAGATTATAGCTCATTCAGTAGGTACCACCTACTTCGATGCCGGGGTGGAGACCATCTTCGAGATCGGCGGCCAGGACGCCAAGTACGTGCTGCTCAAGAATGGCGTACCCATAGACTACGCCATGAACGAGGCCTGCTCCGCCGGCACCGGTAGCTTCCTCGAAGAATCAGCTTCTGGCGACCTGTCCATCCATAGCGCCAAGGACATCGGCCCCATTGCCCTGAAGGGTGACGCACCCCTGAAGTTCGGCGAGCACTGCTCGGCCTTCATCAACTCCGACATACGCAAGGCTGTCCAGCAAGGCGCCTCCAAAGAGAACATAACCGCTGGCATCGTCGTTTCCATCGTAGCCAACTACCTCAACCGCGTGGTGGGCAACCGCACCATAGGCGGCAAGGTTTTCCTTCAAGGCGGTGTGGCCAAGAACGAAGCCGTGCCCCTGGCCTTTGCCATGATGCTGGATAAGGAGATACTCGTACCTCCCTCTCCCGAGCTCATGGGCTGTTTCGGCGTAGCCCTCCTGGCCAAGCGCAAGCGGGCCGACGGACTCCTTGAGTCCATGGATGTCGACTTGGCGTCCATGCAGGACCGGGAGATAGTCTACGACCGGGTCTTTACCTGCCAGGCCTGTGACAATTACTGCGCCATCCAGGTGCTCAAGGTAAATGGCCACCCCTACATGTTCGGTGGCAGGTGCAACAAGTACACCAACATGCGCAAGGCCGTTAAGGACGTACCGGTCTTTGACTATGTTGAAAAACGCCAGAAGCTGATGTTCGAGGAGTACGCTCCCGACCCGGCCAGCCTGACTCCCCGGCGCGACTATACTGTAGGCATACCCCGGGCTTTTTCGGTTCACACCTTGTATCCCCTGTATTCATGGTTCTTCCATGAATTGGGCATCAAGACCTTCCTGTCCACCGAGGTGGCCCATGACGGTGTGGCCCGGGCGGAGAGCACTTACTGCTTCCCCGCCGAGATAGCCCATGGCACCGTCCAGGACTGTATCGACAAGGGCGCTGACTATGTCTTATTACCACACTTCAGGGACATGCCCAGCTACGAAGATGATGTCCACGCCAACTTCTGTCCCATCACCCAGGGTCTGCCGTACTATATAAAGAAGGCCTTTCCCGATATCGATTCAAAGCGTCTGTTACCCCTGGTGGTCAGCTTCAAATACGGTGAACAGAAGGCCTTGGAACACTTTGTGGAGTTTGCCGCCCTCCTGGACATAGACGAGGATGAGGTCAAGCGTGCCTTTGGCAAGGCCCTGGCCAAGCAGCAGGAGTTCTTCGTGGCTGCCCGCAAGCTGGGTGAAGATGCCATGGTGGAGGCCCGCAAGGCGGACAGGCCGGTCATAGCCATCCTGGGCAGGCCGTACAACGCCTTTACCCCGGAAGCCAACATGGGCATACCCCGGAAGTTCACCACCCGTGGCTATTCGGTCATTCCCTTCGACATCTTGCCCTTCGAGTCCGAGAAGATCTTCCCCAATATGTACTGGTATTATGGCCAACAGGACATGAAGGCGGCCAACTTCCTCAAGAACGAGGAAAACGTCTACGTGACCTTCATAACCAACTTCTCCTGTGCCCCCGATTCCTTCATACTTCACTACCTCAAGTGGACCATGGGCCAGAAACCCTTCCTGGTGCTTGAGTTGGACTCCCACTCCGCCGACGCCGGCATAGATACCCGTGTGGAAGCCTTCCTGGACATCATAGATGGCTACCGGGCCAAGAAGTACGAAATCGAGGCCGAGCGCTACGACAACGGCTGGAAGTTCGAGCATGGCGGTGGCCAGGACCTCAGGGTCACAAATAGCAAGACCGGCGAGCGGGTCGAGGTACGCAACAACAAGCGCGTCAAGATGCTGCTGTCAAACATGGGCAACATCTCCACGGAGTTCATGGCCGCCAGCCTGCGTGGGGTTGGCCTGAACGCCGAGGCCATGCCCTTGGCAACCAGCAAGACCATACAGGTGGCGCGCTCCCATGCCTCGGGCAAGGAATGCGTACCAAGCCACCTGGTCCTCGGTGCGGCCCTCCAGTATTTCTCGTCTGAAAAGTACCGCAAGGATGAACTGTACCTGCTCTTTGTGCCCATCACCACCGGCCCCTGCCGTACTGGCCAGTATTTTGTCTACTACGAGAACCTTTTCCGGGACCTCCGCCTTGAGAATGTCGTGGTCTTTACCCTGTCTGCGGACAACTCCTACACCGAGCTTGGTCCGGGCTTTGCCAAACACATGTGGAAGGGCCTTGTCATAACCGACTACATGAAGGACATCCAGACCTCCCTCAAGGCCACTGCCGAGGATCCAGTCCAGGCACTGGAGACCTTCGGCACTTCCTGGTATTCCATGATGGAAGTGGTTGAGAAAAATCCCGATGCCATCTGGGACGAGATGCGCCGCATCGTGGCCGATGTGCGCAGGATACCCCTGAAGCGCCGCCTCTCGGACTGCCCCAAGGTGCTCATAGTCGGGGAAATCTACGTTCGCCGTGACGACTTTGCCGTCGGCGAGCTCATAGACCTCATGAGCGAGCGCGGCATAGCCGTCAAGGTCTCCGGGATTGGCGAATGGATCCACTACCTGGATTTCGTGCGGGACTACAACCTGGTAAAGCGCATCAAGCTGCTGCCGCCATTACTGCGCTGGGTATCCAGACCAGCCTTTGAACTGTTGAAACTACGCATCGAGGACTGGTGGAAGCATTCGGTGGAGAAGAAGGTAAAGGCCATCCTCGGCGAGACCGGACTCCTGCCCATCGCACCCCACGACATGCGCGAGATTATGGGAAACACCGAGAAGCACTTTGTCAGCCACGAATTGAACTCCGAGATAGCTGTATCCACCGGCGTGGCCGCCACAGCCATGCAGGAGGGCTTCTCCGGTATCGTGAACATCTCGCCTTTCGCCTGTCTGATAGGCCGGGTGATAGAAGGCCTGTTCACCCCCTGGGCCAGAGACCATAACTATCCGGTCCTCTCTGTCGAGGTCGACGGCAACCTCCTGCCGCCCAATATTGTCAACAAGCTGAATATCTTCATGGTTAACGTGTTACGCTTCCGGGGCAACAACGACCTGTCCGGCCTCATAGACCCCCGGGAATATACGGGCGGTACTGCCGCCGGCATCGCAGGCACGGATATCTCCGACTACCAGTCCAAGGAATACGAAGCCGTTGGTTCAGGATGCTCCAGTGGCGACTGCGGCGGGTGTTCGGGCGGGTGCTCGTGAGCTGGTACCGGGTTCTGCCGGTGTTCCCGGCTCACCAGTTGTGACATTTCCAGTAGTGGGATTGACTATCCTTGCATCGGTCCCATCATTCTCATAACCAACCCAACCGCCATGCCCCCACTCATCACCAAGAACACCTTCGAAATCCCCCCATGTTAGCCCCCTTGGTTTCATGGCTGTATCCCTGGACATGCATGGTACGTAGCATTAAGACTACGATGGCACCTGCGGGTACCGCACTCATGGCAACCGCAGTCGGGAATCGACCTGAAAGCCCAAATACGACCAGGAGGACTGTTCCCGCTGCCACCTGCAGGTACACAACCCAAGGGACCAGGTTTTTACCAAGGATTATGGCCAAGGTGAGCCTGCGCGCTGCCTTGTCGCCCTCCATGTCGCAGGCATTGTTGGTGGACAGTATCGCACCAACGAACAGGCTCTGGGGCAGGGATGCAAGAAAGTCGCCTGGAACCGCACTGCCGGTCAGGATGTAGATGTTTATCGTCCACATTGCGGTACCAGTCAAAGTAGCTGTTGAACCCAGTAGTGCCCATGTCCACGGACAGGGCTGCTGCACAGACCAGTATTGCCTTCAGAGGTGAGACCTGACCCTGCCTCCAGATGGCGTATAACAGGCTCAGAAGGAAGGTGGACAGGCTCACGATCTTGGTCCTGATTTCCACAATACCGGCGAATTGTCGTAGGGTCATTCTCTGACCATATACCTGTCATTGAAAAACCTGAAGAGGCCCCGATTGCATGCCAGCCTTCAGTAGCGTATTGTTAAGCGGTAGTTTTGCATGAAGACAGCACTGCTTGATCGCCCCCTTGGCGGGGCGGAATTCCAGCCTTTTGGCGGTTAACCATGAAGATCATAACCCATACAGTAAAACCCAAGATCCCCGAAACCCTGGCCCCCCTGGAGGAGATGGCCCACAATCTGTGGATATCCTGGAACTTCGATGCGATCATGCTGTTCATCCGTCTAGATTACGACACCTGGTCCCACTCGAACCAGAATCCGGCCAGGATGCTTGGCATGGTTCCTCAGGCACGTTTCGACGAGCTGGCAGTGGATGATTCCTTCCTTGCAGCCCTCAAGGAGGTCTATGCCAGCTTCCAGGCCTACAAGGCAGGCCAGGCCTGGTACAAAGGCAGCTATGATGATTCCGTAGCATATTTCTCCATGGAATATGGCATGGATACCTCCCTGCCCATCTATTCCGGTGGCCTCGGAATCCTGTCCGGTGACCACATGAAGACCAGTTCAGACATGGCACTGCCCCTGGTGGGTGTTGGCCTCTTGTATCGGCAAGGCTATTTCAGGCAGTACCTGAATGCCGATGGTTACCAGCAGGAAGAGTATCCGGAGAACGACTGGTACAACATGCCGGTGCGTCGCTGCGACAATGCCAGGGGCGAGCCGGTGAGGATCGCTGTGAACATGGCCGGCGAGCATGTGGTGGCTCAGGTCTGGGAAGTAAAGGTCGGACGGTCGTCGCTCTATCTTCTGGACACCAATATCGACGAGAACACGCCGTCCAACAGGCTCATCACCGCCACCCTGTATGGTGGGGACAAGGAAGTCAGGATCAGGCAGGAACTCTTGCTTGGTGTGGGCGGCATCCGGGCCCTCCGTGCTGTCGGCATCAATCCGGCGGTTACCCACATGAACGAGGGTCATGCGGCTTTTCTGGCCCTCGAGCGCATCAGGGAGATCATGACCGCCCAAGGCTTCACCTTCAACCAGGCAGCCCAGGCCGTCTGGCCAACCAATATCTTTACCACCCATACGCCGGTTCCCGCAGGCAACGAACGCTTCAGCATCGAGCTGATAGAAAAATATTTCCGCAGCTGGAGCCACGACTTGGCCCTGGACTGGAAGGCCTTCCTGGC
>MIBM01000242.1:0-1151 GCA_001830645.1 Spirochaetes bacterium RIFOXYC1_FULL_54_7 | reverse complement strand
TTCCGAACCCTTTTGCATGACCATCCTGGCCCTCAAATTGTCGGCCTATGCCAACGGTGTGGCCAAACTGCATGGTGTGGTATCACGGGACATGTGGCAGGGCTTGTGGCCGGGCCTCAACAAGGATGAAATACCAATAGGGCATGTAACCAATGGTGTGCATCCCCGCACCTGGATATCCAACACCCTGCTTGAACTCCTGGACCGGTATTTTGGCCCCCGTTTCGCCGAAGAGCCTACCAATCTGGCCATCTGGGACCGCATAGAACGCATCAGCGACGAGGAACTATGGCGCACCCACGAACGGCGCCGCGAGCGCCTGGTTGTTTTTGCCCGGGACCGCCTGCGGGTGCAGATGCGCCGCATGGGGGTTTCGGAAAAAGGCTTGGTACGGGCCAACGACGCCTTGTCGCCCTATGCCCTGACCATCAGCTTTGCCAGGCGCTTTGCCACCTACAAGCGCGGCAACCTGCTCCTGTCAGACCCGGACCGCCTGCTTCGCCTGTTATCCGACCCGCACCGGCCCATTCAGATCATTTTTGCTGGCAAGGCTCATCCGCATGATATGCCTGGCAAGGAGATCATAAAGGAACTGGTCCATTTCTCCCGGCGAGACGATGTTCAGAGCCGTATCATGTTTCTGGAAAACTACGACATGACCATGGCCAGGTATCTTACCAGCGGTTCCGATGTATGGCTCAATACCCCGCGGCGGCCTCTGGAAGCCTCGGGTACCAGTGGCATGAAGGCCGGTCTGAATGGTGTCCTGAACTGCTCCATTCTGGATGGATGGTGGGACGAGGGTTACAGCCCCGAGTTGGGCTGGGCCATCGGCAAGGGCGAGGAATACGCCGACACCGAACTTCAGGACGAGGTGGAATCCAAAGCCTTGTATGACCTGCTGGAGCGGGAAATTGTACCCACCTTCTACGAGCGCGGCCGTGACGGCCTGCCCAGGGACTGGATACGGATGATGAAGAACTCCATCCGCGATACAGGCAAGCACTTCAGTTTCCACCGCATGCTCATGGAATACAGCGAGCGCTACTATGATCCAGCCCTTGAGAATGCCAGGCGCTTGAAGGCCGGCAAGCTGGAGGCTGCCAAGTCCGTGGCTGATTATCTGGATCTGGCCCGCAGGGAATGGCACA
>MIBM01000241.1:6082-7094 GCA_001830645.1 Spirochaetes bacterium RIFOXYC1_FULL_54_7 | reverse complement strand
CTCCACGCCGTCCCGGAAAGCCTCCCGGGTCTCAACGTTCACCGCAAGGGCACCAACCGGCACAATGCCACTGGCAGTGGTCCTGGGAGAGCGGTGACGCAAAGCTACCCTTATGCGCGACAGGAGTTCTCCGGTTCCGAAGGGCTTGATTATATAGTCATCCGCCCCCGCGTCCAGAAGGTCCATGATTTCAGCCTCGGCGTCCCGGACCGATACTATGATGACCGGGGTTCCACCGCGTTCACGTATACCCTTCAGGACCTGCCTGCCGTCCATGTCTGGCAAGCCGAGATCCAGGAGTACGATATCTGGTTTGGCACCTGCAAATTGACGCAGGCCGGCTTCGGCCGAGTCTGTTTCGTACACGGCGAACTGGTTCATTTCCAGAAACAGCTTGAGCAACCTGCGTATCTGCAGGTCATCGTCGATCACCAGGATGGTCGTCATTGCCGGTCTCCCGCAACCCCAGCCATACCATTGGACTGGACTGATCCTGGGGACAAAGCCATTTCCAGGGGCAAATCGATTTCAAGTACCAGGCCTCCGCCGGGAAAGGGCCTGGCAAGGACAGAGCCACCATGGGCTTCAACTATGCCCCGTGATATGGACAGCCCGAGACCGCAGCCCTGACGTCCAGCGCTATTGGTTCCCCGATAAAAGGTATCGAACAGGGTTGTAAGTTCCCGTTCAGGTACTCCAGGACCGTTGTCGGAGAAGCGCAATACTGCATGCCCATCGTCCAACTGATAATCAAGGAAGAGTGAAGAACCATCCGGGGTATAAGCGGCAAAATTCCGGAGTATATTTCTGAACACCTGGACCATCAGGGCTTGGTCGACCATAAGTTCGGCATCGTGGCAGGTTGGCGCGATCACTATCTTCCGTGAACCAGTCATCGGACCCAGGGAAGCCTGGGCAGCTCCTAGCAGTTCTTCCACATACGTATTCTCCAACCGCGGCCGGAGAGTCCCGGTTTCCAACCTGCTCATGGACAGGAGGTCTTCAACCAGGG
>MIBM01000241.1:5407-6074 GCA_001830645.1 Spirochaetes bacterium RIFOXYC1_FULL_54_7 | reverse complement strand
TTGTCCGCGGCTATCAGGGTTTCCGAAAGCAAGGCATTCCGCAGTTGTGGATCATCGGCGGCGTTGCCGTCCAGTAGACCGCTGGCAGCCCCTTTGATGGTGGTCAGTGGTGTCCGCAATTCATGGGAGACATGGTTCAGCAGGATGCGGGAGAGCCGTGCCGACTCCTCGGCAAGCTTGTGCTTCTCGTTCTCCGCGGACAGGATTTCCCTTTCCATGGCCAGGGCCAGATTGCCGCCCAGGGTAGCCAGAAGCTCCCGGCCTTCTCCGCTGATGGATTTATTACCTATACCCGATTCAGCATTGCCAATACCGGATACAAACAGGACACCAAGGGATGAGTCGGGAGCTCCCAGGGGCAGGTAAAGCCTGTATTCCCCATCCTGCAGGCTCTGGTTTTCGGTAAAACAGCGCTGTACTAGAACTTTGTCAACATCCGGTGTGGCTTCGTTGCCATGGTCGGATCGCAGGGGGTGAAGAAGATCCAGACTTCCTGTCTCGTCCTTCAGGTAGATATGAATGTGTACCCCGAGATGCTCTGCCACATAGTCAGAGCCGGTCCTTCCTATCTGCCCGACACCGCGCACCCTGGAGAGGATGCGGGAGAAGCCATACAGCAAAGCCATCCGCTTCTCCTTGAGGGAGAGTGCCGCTTCCTTCTCCTTGA
>MIBM01000241.1:640-5385 GCA_001830645.1 Spirochaetes bacterium RIFOXYC1_FULL_54_7 | reverse complement strand
TACAAAGGCCACCAGGAAGAAGGCAATAAACATGAGTACGTCTTCAAGACTGCCTATGGAGAAGGTAAGTCGTGGTGGAATGAACAGGAAATTCCACAACAAGGCACTGGTTGCAGCCGCACCGATGACCACGATACGCCCGCAGGTAAATGGCAGGGAGATGATGACCAACAGGTAGAGTATGGATATTCCCCGGTAGCCTAGGACCGGCAATGCGGCAAGGCCAAAGAGGGTCACCGCTGACAGCACCAGAATGGCGACAGGGACTCCCTTCGTCGACCTGAGCCAGGACTGGAACTCCCTGGAGCGTTGCCGGGCAGGCACGGGATTCTTGCCCCGGAGGACGATAAGGTCCAGCTCGCCGGATTCCCTGAGGACACTCTCCATCACGCTGCGCCGTCCGATCAGGGGAACCGTCCCTGCCTCGGTCTTGCCTATTACCAGGGTACTGGCTTTCTTGATACGCGCGTAACGGACAATGGCGGCGGCAACATCATCATCGGGCACCGACAGTACTTCGGCGCCAAGGCTGCGGGCAAGATCGAGGTTGCGCTCAAGGGATGCAGGATACCCTTCCGGGCCAGTCCCACGCACATGCAGGGCTGTCCAGGGTATGTTCAAGCGCCGGGCCATGGCGCTGGTCCAGCGGATGAGGTAATCCGAATTGCTGCTGCCGCTCACTGCCACAATGTAGTGGTCGCCATGACCACCGGCAGTGCGGGAAGAGCCGTCTTCATCCATGCATCAACAATACCACCACCCGGCCTGCCGAGTATATTAAGGGACCGTTAAGATTTTACCCTGAGCCATTAACAGGGCATTAATTCTTCAGTCATTGCGTCCGCCATTTTCACCCTTGGGGTATAGGTCATCGTAGCCGGCTCTGCCTAGGCAGCAGACTCTTCAAGTTGTCGCTCAGGTTTTATTTGTGCCAACGATTCTATATAATCGAATATGAAAACCCCGACCAAGGAGACCACCATGCTTGCTGTCCATGTCTTCATACAAGTCATACCGGAATACCTCGATGCTTTCATCACGGCAACGGAAGACAATGCCCGCAACAGCCTGCAGGAACCGGGCATTGCCAGGTTCGACCTGCTCCGGCAGGCCGACGACCCTACCCGCTTCACGCTGGTGGAGGTATATATCGACGAGGCTGCCCCGGCCAGGCACAAGGAGACCGTCCACTATGCCCGCTGGCGGGACGCGGTGGCTCCCATGCTGGTCCAGCCACGCAGCAGCCTGAGGTACGAGACCCTGTTCCCGGCGACCGAGGCAGGATGGAAATGCCGCTGAGCTTCGAGTTTGCCACCGCCAGCCTCATCATATTCGGTTCAGGGTCGATGGCCAAAGCCGGGCCGGCAGCGAGACAGCTGGGCAGCAAGGCCCTGCTGGTAACAGGAAGGCATCCCGAACGCCACGCCCTGTTGCTGGACGCCCTGGCCAGCCAGGGAATCAGCTTCGGGCATATACAGGTTTCGGGTGAGCCGACTGTGGATGATGCCAGGAAGGCAGCTGAGTTGGGACGGAAGGCAGGTTGCGACTTTGTCATCGGCTGCGGCGGCGGCAGCGTCATCGACCTTGCCAAGGCCAGTGCCGCCCTGCTGACCAACCACGGCGACCCGCTGGATTACCTGGAAGTGGTCGGCAGAGGGCAGACCTTCAGCAAGCAACCAGCCCCTTGCATGGCCATTCCCACCACTTCCGGGACGGGCTCCGAGGTTACCCGCAACGCCGTGCTGTCATCACCGGAACACGGGGTAAAGGCCAGCCTGCGCCATCCAGGCATGCTGCCCGCCCTGGCCCTGGTCGACCCCGAGCTTTGCCTGGCAATGCCACCTGAGCTCACCGCGTCCACCGGACTGGACGCCCTTACCCAGCTGCTTGAAGCCTTCATATCCATCAAGGCCAATCCCCTGACCGATGGCTTCTGCCGCCAGGGCTTGCCCCTGGCTGTGCGCTCCCTGGCCAAAGCCTTCAACGACGGATCGGATCTAGCAGCTCGGGAAGATATGTCGTTGGCAAGTCTGCTCGGCGGCCTGGCACTGGCCAATGCGGGTTTGGGAGTAGTCCACGGCTTTGCAGGTCCTGTCGGCGGCGCCTTTCCGATAGCCCACGGAACCATCTGCGCAGCCCTTCTGCCACAGGCTATGAAGGCCAACCTGGCAGCCCTGCGGCTCCGTCTCCCCGGTTCGCCAGCCTTGGCAAAACTCGAAGAATTTGCCCACATGGCTGGTTGTGGTTCAGCGGAAGAGGGTATGGCATGGCTGGAGAATCTGTGCCGGGAGCTGGAGATTCCATCCTTGTCGGGCTACGGCATACAGCCCGGAGATTTCCCCTCTCTGGTGGACAAGGCCAGGCAGGCCAGCAGCATGAAGGGCAATCCGGTGGAGCTGACGGAGGGGGAACTGCGGGGGATACTGGAGGAGGCGTGCTGCAGTGCCTGTTTTGCGAAAGCTCTGGCAGAACCATGGCCAGACCTCGAAGCCCGGTAAAAAAGCATCTATCCGGATGGCCCGGTGGAACCTGGAGCAAGCGATATTCTGAATGGGGACAGGGACTGAACCTGCAGGAATGGCAGTATCTGGTTTAGCCCCATGCCAGGAACAATCCCTTGATGAAAGATCACGTTGGCATTATATTCAAACCAGACCAGATCTGGTTTGAATCGAAGATTCCATGATAGTCAATACCATCACTGACGCCAAAGCCAATCTTTCTTCCCTCATCGAACGGGTTCTGCAGGGGGAAGAAGTGATTATAAAGAGGGCGGGCAAACCTGTTGCCCGCCTCTCGTCTTATACAGACCGGGTAGTCGAACGCCAACCGGGGGCTTTGGCCGGGAAAATCTTCATAGCCCCCGACTTTGACAAGCTTCCACCTGAGCTTGAACAGGCTTTCGGTATGGTAGACTGATATGAAGTACCTGCTGGATAGATTGCTCATATCCCAGGCACTATCCGAGGGAATGACCCTATTGACAGTCGATGAAAACATCAAGAAATACCAGATTCCCGTTGCCTGAAAGATCCAAGCCCGACATGGGCCAAACCCTTGAACGCTTCCCTGGACTTGGTTCTTGCCGCGGCCACAACTCCATCCCAGGCTGTGTTGCTGGTGACCGGAGACACGCGAAAGTACGCACGTTCTCAAGGCACGGGATTCATCAAGAACAATCCGAAATACTGTTCCCCGGGGCCTATCACGCCAAGCCGGTCTGGAGGTATAGGAGATTGGATGTCCTCGTAACCTTCCTTGGTCAATTCAACGCCCAGGTACTGGCCAACATAAGCCGAGATATCATCAAACTCGAAATATCCGCGCTCATCAGTCATTGCTGTTGCACCTGGGATAGGAGAAAAGGTCATCATATCTTCACTTTGAGTTCCAAGTTGGACAAGCACGCCTGATATGGGCTTGTTGTAAGGATAGTGCTCAATCGTTACAGAATCATCATTGTCCACCACGACTCCAGAAAGAACATCTTTGCCGGCACTGAAGATCCACTCCTTTGTCTCATCTCCCCAGCCGCCCACAAGATGCAGATGGCATGAAGACCAGTCCAGAACCGTAAATGAAAAGAGGGGATCACCATTGGCATCCAGCATATCCAGTTTCTGTACCTCCCCATCTGTATGCCAATCAAGACAGCCGCTCATCGGCGTTTCAGAGCCGGCATAGTAGGTGTGGCGTGTTCCATCATCGTTGATATTGAAGGTTATGTATGTATATCCAGCCCAGCTATCGGAAATAAAAGCGGGACTGGGTCTCCAGACCTTGGCATTGAAATTCTGGCTGTAATTTCCAGCTGAAGTCATGAATATGGCAGGAAGTGGAGAGTAATCATCCGGAGTTTCATCTTCATCAGCAGCCTCGATGGCAGCCAGGATATCGGCAATCAGATAATCCACACCATCAACCGTAAAGGTACCCGTGAAGGACTCCGGTTGATCCACTGCCGGGTCTGCATCAGCCGTTGCCCAGGCAGCCGCTCCATCAAGGGTAACAGTTGTGAATGCGTAGTTGCTCAATGCAAGTGTTCCAGTTACCATTATTGTCAATGGTGAAGCGTCAAGGCTGGTTTTTGTCAGGGTGATTTCACCATTCACAAGCACCAGACTGTCGTCGGGTGGAGAAAAATCGGTAAAGGTCAGGGTCAGTTCGATATCAGGATCAGCACCGGATACCGACATACCATCAGGATACTCTCCGTGGAGAGGATCGTCAATGTTTTCAAAAACCGTACCTATCAGGTTGAAGACTCCATCGGCTAGTTCGATGACATCGTCGGGAATCGTCGTTTCCGGGTCGGAATCGTCATCCGGTGACCCTGGAATAATCAGGGAGAGCAGGTTGCAGGAGCTAAGGAAGGGAACCAGAAGTAACATGACAGCCAGAACCATCAAGCATTTTCCACGTTTAACGTACATGCGCAGCTCCTTTTTATCCGTCTCTCATGCCGGGAGTGGATTGTCGCGGGCTGCAATGGATGTATGATAGCCGCCAGTTAAACAGCCCTCACGTGTTAGTATACTTTAATCTGTAAAAAAATACCATAATTAAGGCAAATTAACTCACCATCGATATGATATTTTTACTTTTCGACTCTTCATCTCATCCTCTCATCCTTATGCAACTTTCAAGCACCTGCAACTTTCAAGTGCCTGACACCTGCAAGTTACATACACATCCCCGCTATGCTCCAAAACTCTCCATCTCCCCCATGGTCGGCGGCTCCGCCC
>MIBM01000241.1:0-630 GCA_001830645.1 Spirochaetes bacterium RIFOXYC1_FULL_54_7 | reverse complement strand
ACAAACCAGCGCAGCCGCCTTATTGGCAAACCCGAGGGCTTCCACCAATTCGACCTCGGTCAGGCCCTGGATGGCCTGGCGGCTCATTGTGCCCTTCAGCTCCAGCCAGGACAGGAAACCGGCATGGAAGGTATCTCCCGCTCCGATGGTGTCGGCCACTGCCACCCGTATGCCGGGAGCGGTGGCCCTGAAGCTGCTGCCGTCGGCACGGCGGCCCACTGCCAAGGCTCCGTCGGTACCCAGGGTGGTAACCAGTAAAGATGGCCCGAAGGACAATACCTTGGCCATGGCCGCCTCGCGGTCCAGGCCGGGATAGACATAGTCCATGTCCGCCCCGGAAATCTTGACGATGGTGGCCGAGGCAAACCAGCCTTCCATGCGGCGCACATAGGCCTGCCGGTCCTTTACCATGACCGGGCGTACGTTGGGGTCAAAGGAGATGACCAGATGGCCGGCCTCGCGCCTGACGAAAGACTCGATGGTGGATGCCACGGGCTCCATAAGCATCGATATGGAGCCGAACAGGATGCATCGTGCCTCATCGGGCAACTTGGCAGGCAGATCGGCGGGCAGCATGGAACGGTCGGCGGTGCCCTCAGTGTAGAAGGCATACTGGGGCTCCTCGCCCGG
>MIBM01000240.1 GCA_001830645.1 Spirochaetes bacterium RIFOXYC1_FULL_54_7 | reverse complement strand
GGAATAGGCAACACCATAGGTGGTCAGGGGCCAGCCATAATCTGCCCCCGGTTTGACGATATTCACTTCATCACCGCCCCAGGGGCCATGTTCGGTGAGCCATAGCTGTCTGGTTCCCGGCCTGAAGGCCAGACCCTGGGCATTGCGGTGACCCAGACTGTACAACTCAGGCAGGTAGCCCCAGCGGCCTGCGAAGGGATTGTCAACCGGAATGGTTCCGTCGTCGTTCAGGCGTATCACCTTGCCTGCAGCATCGGCTGGATCCCTGGCCCGGCTCTGATCCCCCCTTTCGCCGGTAGTCAGGTATAGCTTGCCATCCGCACCGAAACGTATGCGCGAACCAAAATGGACACTTGTGCCACTGCGCTTCTGCATGGTCCACAGTACCCGGACATCCTGCAGGGAAAAACCATCCAGCCGCCCCCTTGCAAGGGCGGTGGAAGCTCCACCAGGTCCGGCGGCGGCATAGGTCCAGTAGACCTGTCTGTTGCTAGTAAAATCAGGGTGAAGGGCAAGGTCCAGCAGCCCTCCCTGGCCCGCAGACCGCACCTCGGGCAGTCCGCTTGTTTCCCGCCTGCTGCCATCGGGGGACAGGAGCTGCAGACGCCCGGGCCGCTCGCTCACCAGCATGCCGCCATCGGGCAGGAAGGCCAGAGCCCAGGGAAACTCCAGGCCAGTTGCAAGGCGGACTATGCGGAAATTTTCACCCCCGGCGGAAATGCGGGACTGTGCTGCCAGCTGGGTGCCGGCCAGGAAAACAAAAGCCACCACAAGGATGGCCGGTATCTTTTGTCTGATCATTGCCTTGCTCCTTACATTACTATTTATATAATGTACAAAAAGGCGACCAGAAGGCGAACCCGGAGGGATTCAGGTAGAACTACAGAAGGGTTCCAGCAGAGCCACAATCCTGCTCAAGGGCTCGATATCGTCGTCATCAAAGGCTGCAAGGTTCTCGGAGTCAATATCCAGTACAGCGATCACCTTTCAAGCCTTTATCAAAGGAATTACTATCTCGCTTCTGGAACGGGAATCACAGGCAATGTGGCCGGGGAAGGCCTCTACATCAGGAACGACCACAGCCGCCTTTTTGGTTGCTGACGTAAGGCATACCCCCCTGCCCTTGAGAATCTGGCAGGCTACCGGCCCCTGGTAAGGGCCGACATGCAACTCGTCTGCACCAGCCACAAAGTAAAACCCAGTCCAGGAATGGTGCCTAAGCTTGGCGTGCAGCAGGGCTGCGATGGTGGCCATGCCTGCCACAAGGTCAGGCGATTTCTCACGCACAAGAGGTTCAAGCTGGGAGAAAAGCCTTTCATAGGCCGCGGGGCGTTTTAGGTCAACCATACCTTTGATTTCCTTTTCCTTGCTATAGCCGCAGTCCTTGCTATGGACGCACGAGGCTGCCGCGCCAGCGGCTGATGCCGCCGAAGTCGGAT
>MIBM01000239.1:5844-6683 GCA_001830645.1 Spirochaetes bacterium RIFOXYC1_FULL_54_7 | reverse complement strand
CCCCAACATGTACAAGATCGCCGGCGAGTGTACCTCCGCGGTCTTCCACATTGCAGCCAGGGCCATCGCAGCCAGTTCCCTGTCCATCTTCGGCGACCACCAGGACATCATGGCCGCCCGCCAGACCGGCTGGGCCATGCTCGGCGCCGCCAGCATCCAGGAGACCATGGACCTTGCCATGGTTGCCCATGCAGCCACCCTTGAGGCCCGGATTCCTTTTGTGCACTTCTTCGACGGCTTCCGCACCTCCCACGAAGTGCAGAAGGTAGAAGAACTGTCCATGGATGTCATGAAGCAGATGATCGATGCCGAGCTTGTACGCGCCCACCGCGCCAGGGGCCTGAACCCCGAGCATCCGGTAATCCGCGGTACCAGCCAGAATCCCGATGTCTACTTTGCCGGCCGCGAAGCCGTGAACAAGTACTATAACGCCGCTCCAGCCATCGTCCAGAAATACATGGACAAGTTTGCCAAGCTTACCGGCCGCCAGTACAAGCTCTTCGATTACGTCGGAGCCCCCGATGCCGAGCGCATCATTATTGTCATGGGATCCGGTGCCGATGTCGTTGAAGAAGCGGTAAACAGCCTGGTAAAGAAGGGCGAGAAAGTCGGAGCCATCAAGATCCGCCTGTACCGTCCCTTCAGCGTAGAGCACTTCATCTCCGCCATCCCCACCACAGTAAAGAAGATTTCCGTACTTGACCGCACCAAAGAGCCAGGCTCCATAGGCGAACCCATGTACGAAGACGTACGCACCGCTATCGGCGAGGCCATGGAATCCGGCAAGAGCCACTTCCACGGCTGGCCCACTGTAGTCGGTGGCCGCTACGGCCTCGGTT
>MIBM01000239.1:3833-5773 GCA_001830645.1 Spirochaetes bacterium RIFOXYC1_FULL_54_7 | reverse complement strand
TTTACCCTTGGCATCTACGACGACGTCACCGGGACCAGCCTCCCCTGGGACGAAAACTTCGAACTGGAACATGACGGTGTAAAGGAATGCCTGTTCTTCGGCCTCGGTTCCGACGGTACCGTAGGTGCCAACAAGAACTCCATCAAGATCATCGGCGACGAAACAGACAACAGCGCCCAAGGCTACTTTGTCTACGACTCCAAGAAGGCCGGTACCTACACCATCAGCCATCTCCGCTTCGGCCCAAAGAAGATCCAGAAACCCTACCTCATCACCAAGGCCGACTTTGTCGCCTGCCACAAGTTCAGCTTCCTGGAGAAGCTCGACATGCTGGCTCTTGCCAAGTCCGGCGGCGTGTTCCTGCTCAACAGCCCTTTCCCGGCAGACAAGGTATGGGCAGAGATCCCTGTTGAAGTACAGAAGCGCATCATCGACAAGAAACTCAAGTTCTATGTCATCGATGGCCTGGCCATCGCCGAGAAGGCAGGCATGGGCAGCCGCATCAACACGGTCATGCAGACCGCCTTCTTCAAGATCTCCGGCGTCCTCCCCGAAGCCGAGGCCGTCAAACTGGTCAAGAAATACGCAGAGAAGACCTACGCCCGCAAGGGTGCCGTCATCGTGGCCAAGAACATAGAAGCCATCGACCTTGCCCTGTCCGAAGTCAGGGAAGTAATAGTCGGCGCCGCGGACAGCAAGCACAAGATGATCAGCCCCGTCCCGGCCGACGCTCCCGACTTCGTAAAGGAAGTCCTGGGCGAGATAATCGCCGCCAGGGGAGAGCGGATCAAGGTAAGCAAGCTGCCCGACGACGGCACCTTCCCCACCGGAACCACCAAGTTCGAGAAGCGCAACATAGCCGACAAGATTCCCGAATGGGATCTGGATATCTGTATCCAGTGCGGCCAGTGCACCATGGTCTGCCCCCACGCCTGTATCCGTCTCAAGGCCTACCAGCCAGAGCTCCTCAAGAAGGCTCCCGCCGGCTTCAAGAGCGCCGATGCCAGAGGCAAAGAATTCGACGGCATGAAGGCCACCCTGCAGATAGCCCCCGAGGACTGCACCGGCTGTGGCGCCTGCATCAACATCTGCCCCGTGAAGAACAAGAAAGAAGAAGGCAAGAAGGCCATCAACTTCGTTGACCAGATCTCCGTACGCGAGAAGGAAGTCAAGAACTGGGACTTCTTCCTGTCCATCCCCGAGACTCCCGGCCTGAACCTTGGAACCATCAAGGGCATAGCCATGAAGAAGCCGCTCTTCGAGTTCTCCGGCGCCTGCGCCGGCTGTGGCGAGACACCCTACGTGAAGATGATGAGCCAGCTCTTCGGCGACCGGGCAGTTATTGCCAACGCCACCGGCTGTTCGTCCATCTACGGCGGCAACCTGCCCACCACCCCCTACTGTACTCGTGACGATGGCCGCGGACCCGCCTGGTCAAACAGCCTCTTCGAGGACGCCGCCGAGTTCGGCATGGGCATGCGCCTGAACGCCGACAAGATGACCGAGTATGCCCGTGAACTGGTAAAGGCCAACAAGGCAAGCCTCGGCGCCTTGGCAGACAAGCTCCTGGACAATGCCCAGGCAGACGATGCAGCCATCGAAGCCCAGCGGGTGAACGTGGCGGAGCTCAAGAAAGCCATCGGCGGCAAGAAGGAAAGCTGGGCCAAGGAACTGGTCAGCGTGGCCGACTTCCTCATCACCCGGTCCGTATGGATCCTGGGCGGTGACGGCTGGGCTTATGACATCGGCTTCGGCGGCGTGGATCACGTCATTGCCAGCGGTCGCAACGTGAACCTCCTGGTGCTGGACACCGAAGTGTACTCCAACACCGGCGGACAGATGTCCAAGGCCACCCCCTTCGGCGCCGTAGCCAAGTTCGCAGCAGCGGGCAAGGACATCGGCAAGAAGGACCTGGGCATGATCGCCATGAGCTACGGCTA
>MIBM01000239.1:173-3712 GCA_001830645.1 Spirochaetes bacterium RIFOXYC1_FULL_54_7 | reverse complement strand
GGCATAGACATGATGAAGGGCATGAACCAGCAGAAGACCCTCGTGGAAGCCGGCATCTGGCCCCTGTACCGCTACGATCCGCGCCTGACCAGCCAGGGCAAGAACCCCTTCCAGCTGGACAGCAAGGATCCCGACACCAGCAAGATCGCCGAGTACATGAGAAGCGAGACCCGCTTCATGAGCCTACGCTCCGCCGACCCCACCAGGGCCGACATGCTGGAGGCCAAGGAAAAAGCCATGGTCGAGCGCCGCTGGAAAGAGTACAAATACCTCAGCGAACGACCATTCTGAGTCAAGGTTTTGCCGTGTGTCGCTACGCGCCACGTGCCTGAGGTATGGATTTGATGGCGCGATGAAATCGCGCTGGGCAACCTGGCAAAACCTTGCCATCGAGGATCGCGGAAGCGCGATCCTCGGGTGACGTACACCTGCCATCCTGGCAGGACCGGGATTATTCGCTGATGCTTCCGCTTAAGCGGCCCAGTTTAACCGGACAAGCCGGTTTACTGGGAGTTTCGCTAAACAGAAAAGCCGATCCCCCCTCACGGGGGGGGACGGCTTTTCTGTTTAGCAGGGGGGGCAGGACACGGTGGTATTCCTGCAAGATATCGCCCATTTGTTGTATACTTGAAGGTGTACTGCATTGGCAGTACTGCACGGAGGCGCACCATGAACCGGACAGAAGGCAGTTCCGCACTCGACCTGGACAAGCGTTATACCCTGGCCGACTGGCGCTCCTGGCCGGATGACGAGCGCTGGGAACTCATCAATGGGGTGGCCTACAACATGAGCCCGGCCCCCAGGGTAAAACACCAGGATAGAGCCTTTGAGCTTGGCCGAAAACTGGCAAATTGGCTCGAAGGCAAACCATGCAAAGTTTTCATGGCACCCCTGGATGTATTCCTGCCAAAAATGGAAACATCCACCAAAAAAATGGATATAGAATCCAAGGATGATGTCTCCGGGAGCGACAACAACGAAACCGTAGTCCAGCCCGACGTACTTGCCGTGTGCGACCCCGACAAAATCCGCGACAATGGCATACACGGAGCACCGGACTTCGTGGTGGAAGTACTGTCAGATGCCACCGCCAACAAGGACTTCGGAGTCAAGCTCGAACTGTACGAAAAGAGCGGCGTCCGGGAATACTGGATCATCCAGCCAGAGACCGCCACGGTCTTCCAGTACGTGCTGGATGGTGACACCTTCGCGCCCGTCCGCGAGTTCCGCCGCGGCGTACCTGTGCCAAGTGCGGTGTTTGCCGGGTTTACGTGGATGTGTGCCTAGCCAACTCCACTGTTTCCCATCCGGGATACCCCTGATGGGAAACAGTTGTACTATTATCGTACCATAAGGTAATACTCCACCGCAGGATCATTGGGTTCGGTCAGGGTGATCTCGAAGTCGTCGTTGTTCGTAATATTGGTCCAGCTGGTCTGGGTGTGTATTGAATTGCCGTAGGGGCGCAGCTCCACCGGATCCGCAGGGGCGTAGGTTCGGAAACCGGCGATCTCGACCCATGAACCAGCATCCTGATTGTATTGCCAGAAATCATCGATATTGAACAGATCGATTGACACGGCCGTATACGAAATACCATCAAGTACCGTAGTCACAGCCTGCTTGAAGGTTTTGACTGTCGAATTTGATGGCTTGTCGGCATAGACCATAGCCTCACCATAATGCCTGAAGGCATCCCCGAACGTATCAGTGTACCCACCTGCAGCAAGAGCGGCAGTAACAGAAGCTTCGTTGGTAAAGTTGTTGGCCAGCATATTTCTGAACAGCGTGGCACCCCCATAGTTCCTTGCCAGATATGCCCCAAAAGCAAAGGCGCTGGCATAACTCTTCATGGTTGAGGGCCATGTGGTAGTTACCCAGTCTTTGATGCCGGAATCGGCATAACTATACAGGAAGGTGGGAAGCCTCCCCTGTGCACCGTCAGTTACAGGATCGAGACCGATGTTGGCTAGAACAAGGTCTTCGCAAACCATGGAACACATTTCATTGTACCAAGTCTCTGAATTTTGGTCGATTCGTACAGCCTTCTGGTTGAATTGGATCATATGCTGGTACTCATGGGCCAAGGTGCTTACTATATCGTCTACCCATTTATCACTAAAATGAGCATCAATATAAAACATTTCTGCTGAATTCGTCTTGCTTGACCAACCCCAGTCAATCAGCTGTTGCTCTGTATAAAAATCTTTTCCCCAGAAGTATCCGAAGGTGCCTCCAGTTTGGGTTGAAGTGTAATCGTAATCCACATCATAAATCAGAATGGAAATATGCTGGTCTTCATCACGTCCTCCATCACCACCTTCGCCACCGCCATACTCGTAGCCGAAGATAGTAGTGACATTTTTAAAGATGCCGTCATTGAATGAGTTCACGTCTGTACCATCGAATTTTTTCTGTAGATACTGAGCCTGGATGGTCGTCAACTTATTATCGTTTACTACAGAAGAACCATCATCATAATTCGCATCGGCGACCCAGATATAGCTGTAGGGTCCCATGGCGCGTAGCGTGGTCGGTATTTCTATCCAAACATCAGATTCATTTTGCACCCAGAAGGTTTTGGTAGCAACATCGACTTCATGTGGTGAAGTTCCCCCGTACACAACACTGAAGCTGGGTTCCATGCCGGGCAGCGAGCGTGGTGCGGGACTGCTGACGATGGGCGGGGGGTTGGCGTTGAAGGCCAGGACTTCAGGATCTTCCCGCCATTCGACACGGCTGGATGATGGCTCAAGGCTCTCTACCTTGGCTACCCGCTCGGAAGCATAGGGCAGCATTTCGTATACGGAGGCCGAACTGCCGGTGTTTGCCGCCGCCACGGCCGTAGTCTTGGAATTGGCTTTTACCAGGAACAATTGCTTGCCCGCTGCCCCGCTGATCCGCACCTTCTTAAGGGAAGCATCATTGAAGGTGACCGGAAAGACCGGCTTGGCTGTGGTATACACAAAGGGGAGCGTCGTAGCCCGGGTATAACTGGCGGCGGACGTGTAGGAGTCATAAATCCGGACCGCTTCGACCAGATAATCCAGTTCTGTACCAGATCGTTTGAATGAAAGGGCGAGCATATAATCGCCAGCCGCCAAGGTACCGGTATAGGCAGCACTTTTTTGATCACCATCGATTACCAGGGAAATACCCGCGGCATCGCCCCCCAAAGGCGTAATGATCCCGTTGATCGCGTCGTAGTCGCCTGCCACTTCCCAGGCCACCGCCAATTCCAGCGTACCGCTGCCGTTCTTCCGCACCAGGGATACAATATCCGTGGCTGTGGTATCCGCCGCGATGGTCATGGCGATAATTTTTTCTGCGATCGTGTGGCTGGTCGAATTGACGCCCTGGATGGTGATGGACCAGGAACCGGGCAGCAGGCCGCTCTTGGTGTAGCTCGTCGTGCTCAGGGTACCGCTATCGAAGCCTGATCCATCCGGTCCGGTCCCGAGTACACGGTAGCCGACCACTGTGTAGACGGCCGCGGCTGCGGGCAGGATGGTCCGGGCATCGGCGCCGAAGCTCAGGCT